>NZ_JBAQPS010000312.1:0-3310 GCF_049305995.1 Sulfuricurvum sp. | reverse complement strand
AAAGTTCAAAAATACGAGATAATCGATAATTTTCTATCATTTTGGTTCCGGTTTATCTATAAGTATCAATCGTTGATCGAGGCAGAAAACTACGATAGACTCAAAGAGATTGTACTCCGTGACTTTGACACGTTTAGCGGTAAATTTTTAGAAAAACTCTTTATCGAACTTTTGAAAGAGGAAAAAAAATATACTAAAATTGGTTCGTATTGGGAGCGAAATAACCAAAATGAAATTGATATCGTTGCCGTAGATGATCTGGGTAAAGAAGTATTGATTGCCGAAGTTAAACTCAACCTTGATCGATTGAGTGAAATAGTGCTTAGAGAGAAAGCTAAAAATATTATCAAGGACTATCAGGAATATAAAATTGTCTATAAGCTTTGGAGCTTGGATGAACTAATTTAATACGAGGTTTAATGATGCAAATAAGAGTCTATTATGAAGATACCGATGTCGGCGGTGTTGTTTATCACTCTAACTATCTGAACTTCTGTGAACGTGCGCGGAGTCAGCTCTTTTTTGATGCGGGACGTTCATCGATCTTAGAGGGGGGACATTTTGTTGCCAAGCATATCGAAGCTGATTATCTTAAAAGTGCTAAATTTGGAGATATTTTAGAAGTAAAAACAGCGTTGGTTGAGATTAAAAATGCTTCATTTACATTGCTTCAGGAAGTATTTCGTTCAGATGAGAAACTTTTTTCGATGAAGATAGTATTGGTCTATCTCGATTTCGCAGGGAATATGGCAAAAATCCCCTCTGAAGAAAAAGCGTTTTTATCTCTTATAGCAGAGGTTTGAGCTTCGGAGATGCTTGTTCGATTGCTCTACCTATTTCATGATTTTCCCGCATCAGAGCAATATCGAGAGGGGTCATACCCTCTTTGCTCATAGCTCTTCCCGATGCCCCTTTTTCGAGTAGATACAAAGCGATAGGGGTATGACCTTTCCATGCCGCGAGATGCAATGCTGTTGCTCCTCCTAAATCTTGGGCGTTAATATCAGCCCCTTTCTCGATTAGATACTTGACGGCTTCAGTATTTCCTACCCATACTGCATACATCAAAATTGTTTTATTATTGTCTTCGCGTACGGCATTGGCATCGCTTAGGGTTTGGACTTGGGATTGAAATGTTTGTGTATCGTTACGATCAAGTAATCCTACCAATTCCAGTATGTCTGCAGCATACAACCCTGAAAATGCAAACAGATATGCTAGGACTATTTTTTTTATCATTAGTTACTTCTTGAACTGCTCTATGAACTCTTCGATATCATCAAACAGTGTTTGAAGGTCTTCTTCGTGTTCCACTTCATCCGCTAAAATCTGTGAGACCAAATCGTATGTAATAATATCTTTCTCACGGGTAATATCGAGAATATTAGAGTAAACGCCGATAGCGCACTGCTCACCCTTGATCGCTTGTTCTAATACTTTTCGCACATCACCGTCCGTTGGTGCATCATAGCCGCAATTTGAGTTAGTGAGCCATTCTGCGGGATGCAGGGCAGGGGTTCCGCCGAGTTGGAGGATACGATCACACACCATCGTCGCGTGACGTAGCTCATCTGCGGCGTGTTGGGTGAGTTCGACGATTGCCGCGTCTTTCATAAGACCCTTGACTACTTTGGACTCAATGAAGTATTGATAGTACGCCAACCACTCATCGCAATAGGCTTTGTTTAGTAGATTATAAACCGTTTCTGCTTCGATCCCTCGTAGGAGAGAAATACCTCTTTTACCCATCGGATGCTCCTCAAATATAGATAGTCCAACTCTATCACGCTCTCTCTTAAAGGAAAATAATTATCCACAATATTCAAATAATTTTTTAGGAAGAATAAGGGTAATTCCATCCAATTTTGAAAAGCTAATAATACCTTCAGATTTTAATTTTTTAAGCATACGAGAGAGTGTTTCAGGTGTTATGCCAAGCAATTGAGCAATTTCAATTCCTTTAAGACGATTAAAGATATCACTGTCATCACGGATAAGTCGAGTTACTTTAACTAAGGCATTGGGTGCACTGTGACGTTGTAATGATAATTCTAATGCTGAAATTTTTTGTGTAAGAGAGGAGATAATGGCTATACTAAAAGAGGGATCATTTTGTATTAAGTCTAAAAAGGGATCACGAGAAATTTTTAAAATAACAGAAGTTTGTAATGCTTCACAAGAAGCAGGGTAGGGTATCTGTTTGAGTGAAGCTACTTCAGCAATTAGTGACGGCGCACGAAAACGATGAATCAGCATTGTCTCATTTGATGTATTGGATTTAAAAATAGAAACTTCACCCTCAATTAAAAAATGAAAATATTTGCTTACATCCCCTTCGTAAAAGATAATTTCACCTTTATCATAATGGCGAAAAATTCCAATTTTTTCTAATTGAGCGCATTGATGAGAACTAAGATGAGTAAAAAACTCGATAGTCTCCAGTGAAAATGTATTATTCATGAGAAATAATTGGTTCAAAACCAAACTCTTTTGCACGTAGCAACTCTACGGGATAAATGATTTGAGAGTTAATGATACGCATCGTATATTGTCTATCAGTATTGGTTATATGGGCGATTAAATAATCAATTCCTACACTGGTGGCGTATTGAATCCAATCAAGTGATATATCATGCCCCATTAAAGCATTTGACTCATAAATAGCGGACGGAAACTCAATGAGAGAATTGGCTAAAATCATATTTTTGCGATCTTGATATTGGGTCAGTGTTAACAGCGTCGGATCAATATTAATTTGAGTAGAGAGAATATTACGTTCTTTTATCCCGGTAAAAGTCATGTGCGCTGTCAAAAGGGCACTTTTAACAACAGGGAGATGGATAATCACACTGGCTTTATTGAAAGCAGATGGTTTTGAGAGATGGGTGATGATATTGTCTCCCTTGAGGTCAACCGGATAAGTAGTGATTTTTTTCTTTTGAGTTTGATGATATAAAAATAATTCTTCTGTTATCGATTTGAGTTGCGTTCCAACATTTGAGTTATCATAAAATATTGCGATGGAATCACTCATATAAGGGCGTAGAGCTTCAATTTGTGCAACATAATCTATTCCACCAAAAACGATATTTTTAGGTGCTAAAGGAATATCGCGTTTATGGACGGTAGGGATAAAAACAGGAACGTCATTAGTCAGTAAAGTAAAGTTTCTTGCCCCAGATGCAGTTAGCGGAGCGAGTATAGCATTCATCCCATCCTGATGTATGCTATCTAAAACCTGTGAAAGAGAAGCAGTTGATTCATCCTGAAGATCATATTGTTTGATTTCATACTCTTTATGATGGTAACT
>NZ_JBAQPS010000311.1:0-2678 GCF_049305995.1 Sulfuricurvum sp. | reverse complement strand
CTTTATGGTAGACGGTAAAAGCCTCCCTGAAGAGGATGATAAAAAACTTTTTTATGAACTTGAATCGATGGGAAAAGCGATTGCATTGGTCGTGAATAAAATCGATAATGACAAGATGCAAGAGAAGCTTTGGGAATATTATGAGTTCGGGACAGAGCGTATTTTCGGTATTTCCGTTTCCCATAACCGTTCAGTTTTGCCGCTTTTAAACTGGATCGCTTCTGAACTTCCTGAATCCGCTATCGTTAAACCTGAAGCCGAAATAGCAGAAGATGATGATATGGATGGATTTGATGCGGCATTGAAAGCCTCTTCGGATGATGAAGAATTCGATGAAGATGAGGACGATGGGTTCTTTATTCCTGAAGCGGATGATGAAGAAGAGGAGACGTCGATCGAAGCACTTGAAGAGGCGTATCGTGGAATCGTTAAAGAGTACGAAGCGGGTGACGTTAATCAGATGAAAGTAGCGATCATCGGACGTGTCAACGTCGGGAAAAGCTCATTGCTTAACGCATTGCTTGGAGAAGATCGCTCGGTGGTCAGTTCTGTCGCTGGGACAACCATCGACCCAATCGATGAAACGATAGAGTATGCGGATAAAAAGATTACCTTTATCGATACCGCAGGGATTCGTAAGCGGGGAAAAATTCTCGGAATCGAAAAATACGCCCTTATGCGTACCGAAGAGATGCTTGAAACGGCAGACATTGCCCTCCTTGTTCTTGATGCGTCACAGCCGTTTATGGATTTGGATGAAAAAATCGCGGGGTTTGTCGATAAAAATCGTCTCGCGTGTTTGATCGTACTCAACAAATGGGATCTGGCACCGAAAGAAGATTACGACAAGATTATGACAGAAGTACGCGACCGTTTTAAATTTTTGAGCTATGCACCGATCATCACGATTTCAGCGCAGAGCAAACAGCGGGTACACAAAATCTTTGATATGCTCCTCAAAATCAATGAGAACTATTCACAGCGTATCTCTACCGGAAAACTCAACGAAGTAATCCAAGCGGCGATGCGCAAACATATCTTGCCAAGTATCAACGGTATGAATATCCGTCTTTATTTCGCAACACAGTACGATATCCGTCCACCGCGTATCGCACTCATTATGAACAAACCGCAGGGGCTCCATTTCAGTTATCGCCGATATTTGACGAATCAGTTACGCGAGCAGTTTGATTTTGAGGGGACTCCGGTACTCTTTAAAGCGAAAGCAAAAAATACAAATCGAAGACCGAAACCGCATAAAACTCGGTCTATGTGGTAAGCGAAAGCCTGAGGGCTTTTTGCTTTTAAAAAGGTTTTACGATTACGAGTGCAACAATACCGATGAGCAATAGCGTCGGTACTTCATTATAAATACGAAAAAACTTCCCACTTTTATAAGCGGTATTTTCTTTGAGCTTGAGACGGTAATGTCCGAGTGTGAAAAAGTAGCCGATCAAAATGGCGACTAGGGTCAGTTTGGCGTGCATCCATCCCCCCATTTTAAAGACATTCATACCATAATGGGCTGTGGACATTACGATCAATGCAATTCCAGAGAGTAACGTTGCCCAAAATGCGGGAACTCCGATGTATTTATAAATCTTCATCTCCATCACTTCGACGACGTCGATAAATCCTTGATTCGTTCCATTTTCAACGTGATAAACAAAAAGACGGGGGAGGTAGAAGAGCACCGCAAACCATGAAACCATGGAAATAATATGAAACCAAAGCATCCAGCTGTACATGTGTTCTGTCCTGTTGCGTAAAATTAAACGGTAGGGTATCTAAAAAAGATTAATCGCTATAGGTGTTTTTTGACAAAGGCGATAATTTGAGGAGTCGGTAAGGCGCCGCTGAACTGATCGACGATGCGGTTGTTTCTAAAAGCGATAACGGTGGGGATAGATCGGATACCGAAACGTCCACCTAGATGCTGCTGCTCTTCGGTGTTGATTTTGACAAATTGGGCTTTGAGGGGGAAGTGACGCGCCGCCTCTTCGAACGAGGGTGCCATACTTCGGCACGGTCCGCACCACGGTGCCCAAAAATCAGCGATAATAAGTCGTTCATCATTGAGCATCAAGCGATCAAAAGAGGAGGCATCTACGGAGATGGGCTTGGTGTCGAGAAGGGAGCCTTTGCAGTGACCGCAGGCGGCTTTTGCATAGGACTCTTTTAGAGGAATGGCATTTACGCCTCCGCAGTGGGGGCAAACGACATTGATTTTAGACATGGATTACTCCGCTACCTCTTCCGCCACTTCGATGTCACGGATAGATGAGGTGTGGTGATCTTTTACTTTGTCATGGAGGCGGCGGAGTGCTTTGTTAGCACGTTCAATCGCTAAATCGATGGCAGTGTCGAGGTCTTCATCGACATCAGAAATAACGACGGGTTGCGCGTGAGCAATGTGCATGTCAAATTCAACTCCGACTCCGTTTTTTTCTTTGGTGATTATGACGTTAACGGTTGTAATATCAAGATGATAGCGTTTGAAATTTTCGATTGCAGTAGCAATATGGTCGTTTAGATGTTGGGTAAGTTTGACTTCTTTAGAGCGAATTTGTACATTCATGGTAAATCCTTTTATTGGGTTGAAACGCAATCGGAATAAAATCCTGATTTGCTACGTTAACGCTAAGTTTCCCTCGGCGGGAAGCCCACGCATAGTAAAC
>NZ_JBAQPS010000310.1:0-2564 GCF_049305995.1 Sulfuricurvum sp. | reverse complement strand
GATGGAACCTTTATCGAACGCTCTTTTCCTTTCGATATGATTCCTCGCATTATTCCTAAAGCGGAATTTGATGAGTTGGAAAAGGGAATTATCCAACGTGTAAAAGCTCTTAATGCTTTTTTAAATGATATTTATAATGACCAAAAAATCGTTAAAGATGGTGTCGTTCCGCGTGAATACGTCGATTCGGCAAAAGCGTTTTTACCTGAATTTATGGGTGTCAATCCTCCTAAAGGCGTTCGTACTCATATCAGCGGTATCGATCTAGTTAAGGATGCGGTGAGCGGCAAGTGGGTGATTCTCGAAGATAACCTCCGTGTTCCCAGTGGTGTGAGTTATCCTCTCACGATTCGCCGTGCGTTTCGCCACACTTACCCAGAGTTTTTTGAATCGATGAAAATTGCGAAGATTAAACATTACGGTGATGAACTCAAAGCAGCGATGGATTATGTCAATACGGGAGGGCTCAATGTCGTCCTGACTCCGGGGCGCTATAACTCCGCCTATTATGAACATAGCTATTTGGCAAAAATTACGGGTGCGACACTAGCATCTGGAGATGATCTTGTGGTTATAGATGATGAGGTATTCTTATGCTCGTACGACGGTGAACGGCAGCGTGTCGGGGCGATTTATCGGCGGCTCGATGATGATTTTCTGGATCCTGAAGCGTTTGATCCCGATAGCCTTATCGGAGTAAAGGGGATTACGAGTGCGTATCGTTCTGGAAATATTGCCATCATGAACAGTATCGGAAATGGTGTCGCAGATGATAAAGGGATATATTATTTCGTCCCTCAGATGGTCAAATATTATTTGGATGAAGAACCGATCCTTTCCAATGCACCGACCTATCTCCCCTATTATGAAAAAGATCGACAATATGTTTTGGATAATATCGATAAACTTGTCATCAAAGACGTCGCCGAAGCGGGAGGCTACGGTGTACTCTTTGGAAATCGCTTAACCCCTGAAAAGCGTGCTGAGATTATCGAAATGATTTTGGCGGAACCGCGCCGATGGATTGCTCAGGAGGTGATCGAATTTTACGATTTACCGTGTATGATGGAGGGGGGGATCGTCCCTCGAAAAGCCGATTTACGTGCCTATGTGATTCACGGAGAGAAAGTAACCGTCAGTATGGGGGGATTGACCCGCTATGCGATGGAAGAGGGGAACTATCTGGTGAACTCTTCCCAAGGGGGCGGATTTAAAGATACATGGGTGGTGGAACTATGATACTCAACGGTATGGCAATTTCGGTCAACACGGCACAGCGTCTTTATTGGTTTGGGCGTTACGTTCAGCGGGCAGAGACGATGCTCAAAGAGCTGGTAAACAGTTACGATTATGTGATCGACCGCGATTTTGAGGACGGGAAAAAACTCTACAGTAAACTTGGTGTTGAGATCGAGTATAAAAATGCCCTCGATTTTCTCAAACAAGGGGTGTACGGAACCTACGGCGGAAGTATCGAGCAGATTATCAGCTGGGCACGTGAAAATGCGATTGAGACCCGACATCTTCTCGATGAGCGAGGGTTCGCTACTCTCAATAAAATCCATAATCAGCTGGTGTCTGGACGTGAATGTGCGGTAAGTCCGACTAATCTTGAAGAGATTATCGATAATTGCAGTCTAATTTTAGGGATATTTTCAACTGAATTAGATCGTACCCGAGCTTATCAATTAATTCGATTTGGTCAACAAATTGAACGATTTGATTTGATCTTACGTCTGTACGGAGAAATTGAAATGGTAACAGCTGATATTGATGTTATCAATGCGACCGCAAGACAGTTGAATCGTAATTATCGTTCGATTAATGTAACAACAGCAGATATTCCAAAGTTTTTACTCTTTCTTAATGGAGTAGTTGATCGGGTGATTCAAAAAAATACGTGTACAACGTCATCAACTCAATCGCAATCATAATGGGTGAGCGTATGGGAGTTATAGAAGAGGTTTTTTCAATTGATCTCCCTGTAGGGGAGCAGTTTCGGATTCAGCGGTGCCGTTATACACCTCGAAGCGGTGAAACCAAGAAGCGTATTTCGATTGTGAGCGGGATTCACGGGGATGAGTTGGAAGGGCAGTATGTCTGTTTTCTCCTCGGTGAGTGGCTGCGAGCCAACCCTGAGAAGATCAAAGCAACGATTGATATTTATCCTGCGATCAACTCTTTGGGGATTGACAGTATTACCCGATCTGTCCCGTTTTATAATGTTGATTTGAACCGTATTTTTCCGGGAAGCAAAAATGATTTTCTCCCTGCTCAGATTGCTGATGGGGTGGTCAGTGCGATGAGCGGCTCTGAAATCGCCATCGACATTCATTCCTCCAATGTATTTTTACGCGAAATTCCTCAAGTACGGATTGCGAAATCGCAAGCTAAAACGTTGGTTCCTCTCGCCAATAAACTCAATATAGATTTTGTATGGGTTCATGATGCCGTAACCGTTTTGGAATCGACATTTGCCCATGCGATGAATACGTTGGGGACGAAAACCCTCGTTGTCGAGATGGGTGTGGGGATGCGTTTGGGTAAAGTATACGGTCATCAGC
>NZ_JBAQPS010000309.1:0-3284 GCF_049305995.1 Sulfuricurvum sp. | reverse complement strand
CCCAAGAAGTACAATAAAAAAGATATTGATTGACATTTATATCCAGAGGCTTAAAAATTTTTCTTCTTCACCGTTACGTCGGATGACTTTTTCAATCATTTCACGCACACACGCATCGCCACCATGTCTATCAAGCACTTCGGCAAAACTTTTCAGATACTCAGAACCATCTTGCGGAGTGTACGCTTGACCAGCCCATTGGAGAAGGTTATAATCGTTTAGATCATCCCCTATCACAGCAACTTCATGTGGTTCGATTCCCAACTCTGAGCACATGGTGATGGCTACGGAGCGTTTATCTTTGACTCCTTGATACAAATGTGCGATATCAAGCTCTTTGGCACGATGAGCGACGATAGAGGAGTCTCGTCCTGTGATGATCGCAGCCGTGTGACCCATTTTCACCCATGCTTTTATGGCAAACCCATCTTTGACATTAAAGTTTTTGAGTTCTAACCCATCAGCAGTATAGATAATCTTTCCATCGCTCATACACCCATCGACATCTAAAATCAGGAGTTTAATCATAAAACACCTTTGGTGCTTGGAACACCGGCACGATCGTTTCGTGCCAACGCACGTCGAAGTGCTACGGCAAGAGATTTGAATGCCGCCTCAATGATATGGTGTTTGTTTTTACCGCGAACCATAATAATATGGGCTGTTATCCCCGCATTAAAGGTAACCGCACGGAAAAATTCTTCTGCCAACTCAGCATCGAATGTACCGATTTTTCCTGATACCGGAACATCATAAATCAGAAACGGTCGATTACTCAAATCCAAATCACAGCTGACTGCCGCTTCATCCATTACGATCGTTGCACTGCCAAATCGTTCTACCTTTTCAATCGGATAGATTGCTTCTCGAAGTGCTTGTCCTAAAACAATCCCGATATCCTCGACGCTATGGTGATCGTCAATATGAACATCACCATCGCACATTATCATCAAATCGATTTGAGCATGTTTTGTGAAACTCTCTAGCATGTGATCCAAAAAGCCCACTTTAGTCGAAATCGAGCTCTTCCCTTCTCCTGCAATAGCAAGCGTGAGATCGATGTCGGTCTCTTTAGTTGTACGTTTTTTTTGGATCATCTTATTCCCTTATGATAAACGAGCCTTCAAAATAGCCTCGTGAAATAAAATCGCGCGCTTCAGCTTCACTTTTAAATCCACCGAGCCAAACACGAAATAGTCGTTTGTTATTATACTCTGTATCTTTGATAATTGCCGAATAGCCGTTATAGGAAGCATACTTTTGTTTTGTACTCATCGCCCCCTCAAAGCGCTCAAATGAGCCGATTTGAACAAAAAATGAAGTTAATATTGATTGTTTCGGTCCTTTTGCTAAACTGGTCATATCGATGGTTCTCATTGAACTCGGTTCAAATCCAAGTACCTCCAAAAGAACCGGTGCTGTTCCTTTTTTATCGACACCGACAGCACTCGCCGCCGCATAAGAAAGATCGATAATACGACTTTCAATAAACGGTCCTCGATCATTGATACGGACAATAGTTTGTGCATTATTTTCGGTATTAGTCACTCTCACAACAGTATTCATCGGCAATGTTTTATGTGCGGCTGTCATCGCATACATATCGTACCCCTCACCGTTACTGGTCGATTTACCATGAAAGTTTGGACCATACCAACTCGCCCGCCCGCTAAAAGTATCTCCAACACTCACTACTGTCGGATAATACTCTTTTCCCATTACCGTATAAGGGCGCATTGTTGCATGTAATTCACCATTTGGCTTATAAATACTAGATGCATTTATCGCAAGAATTTCTGAAGGATATTTTTGAGAAGTTTTCATTGGTTGATACGAATAAGAACCAGTCTTTGTTGTGCATCCACCTAAAATTATTGTGGTTAGCACTAAAAAAGTTCTAATCATCAATTTTTATTTCCTCACCTTCTTTTAGTATATTATTTGAAAAAGGATTATTATTTTTAAGTTGTTCAAGCGTCAAATTATACAATTGTGCGACTGAAATAAGGGTTTCTCCTGATTTAACGGTATGAAATCGGCTGTTTTTCAAAAATGGTTTGTTGATAGGGATCTTTATTCGTCGGTTAAGATTTTTTCCTTCTTTCTCACCAATCATATTTTCTATCATAATGGATGTTTTTGGAACGTTGTAACGACGTGAGAGCTGTTCGAGCGTTTCATCCGATTTGACACGATGCATAACAAAATACCCTTGTAGATCTTTGGTTCTAAATTTTTGACGAAAATCATCCAATTTATTTTTGGGGATATAAACCGGATAATCTTGCGTATTCGGTGGCGTGATTCCTTTTTTAAGATGGGTGTTTAGTCGGACAAGATTTTTTTTAGGCATTTCTAAAACCGCTGCAATGCGGTCAATATCTTCTCCCTCAGGTAAATAAATAGTTGCTACTGGATTTTCATGAGATCCGTTTAATAAGAGATCGTATTGTATTTGTGATATAAAAAGCTCATCCGTTGCCAACAAAGAGAGGGCCACGATTTTACGAATATAATTTCGACTCTCTTTGGGGAGCAAACCTCTCTTTGGATCAGTCAAAATGTGGATATCATCCGTTCCTGCTTTTCTGATCGCTTTAGCGAGTCTGCCATCTCCACAGTTATAGGCGATAAGTGCCAAATACCATTTACCGAATTTCTTTTTCAATGTACTTAAATAAGCAATTGCAGCACGTGTTGATTTTACGTGATCTCGTCGCTCATCCACATACTGATTAACCTGAAGCCCATGTAATTTTCCTGTCCTCTCCATAAACTGCCACAATCCTGCCGCACCGCGAGAAGATGATGTCTCTACTTTTAGCTGTGATTCAACTAAAGCTACAAATAAAAATTCACTCGGTAAATCAGATTGCGCAATAAGCGAAGAAAGCATTGGGATAAAAACATCAGCATTTTCAGATGAGTCTGCAAAACCGTTCAACGTACATTCACGTTTTTTTTGTGCGTACATATCGTGGAGATAGGGATCTTTGAGATAAGTAGGAGGGATATCAAGATGATTTAATACTTCAATTTTTTTTCGATCATTAAGATCAAATCCTATGGAATAAGCATACAAGGGAAATAATAAAATAAATGATAATAGATGTCTCATACCTCCTCCATGGAACTATCCTAAACCAAATAGATTTCGTGCATTTCGGGTTGTCAAAGACTCGATAGACTCCACATTCATCCTTAACAACTCTCCCATTTTATCGGCAACAAAACGAGTATAAGAGGGTTCATTACGGCTACCACGGTGAGGATGGGGAGTGAGG
>NZ_JBAQPS010000308.1:0-3081 GCF_049305995.1 Sulfuricurvum sp. | reverse complement strand
GGGATAAAGTTTGCACTATTAGCATATGATTCTTCAGAACAATATAAAGTTGAGTCATTATGGAAATATTGGGAACATTTTGGTGTTGAAGTAAAACAAGTGCAAAATGTTGATGAGGAGTTTGATTTATTAATTTTTTTAGAGAGCTCTATTGATGATGAGATACGTGAGCAAATTACACGGCGAAAAATACCATCTGTGGCTATTTTGGATTTTTTGGATGAGCGTTATGATACAGTGGATACGATTACACCGTTAACATTCCCTATTTACTGTACGAAATTTCAAAAAGCTCTTAGTGATGTTTTAGGCATTAAATCTACTGATTTAAAGGTAAATAGTGGAATAACGGGAAGACGAGGCTTTGAAGGAAAAGTATTGGTAGCTGAGGATAATCATGCTAATCAAGAATTAATAAAAATTATATTAGAACGTTATGGTATAGCTTACACGATCGTTGCTAATGGGAAAAAAGCGTTGCAAACGTATCGTAATGAATATTTTGATATGGTATTAATGGATGAACAGATGCCTTATATGAATGGAAATGAAGCAACAGAAAATATTCGTATATTTGAACAAGAACATGATCGTCCACGTACCCCTATTGTCGCCTTAACTGCAAATGTTATCAAAGGTTCTAGAGAGCGTTCTATTCAAAAGGGCTATGATGCTTTTTTAGGAAAGCCGATTGTGCTTAAGGAGATTGAACAAATTTTAGAGCGTTATCTGCAATTAAAAGTGATTACTCCGGTGGAAACTTTGATTTCGACTAAATGGGCTAATATTGATATGAATCATCTCAAAGCTGCATTAATGCTTGATAAAGATCAAGTTGAATATTTACTGGAAATTTATCGTCAAAAAATGGAACAGTTATTTCTTGAATTATTTTATGCGATCATGGTGAAAAAGTATGATGATATTAGCTTTATAGCCCATGCAATCAAAGGTTCAAGTACTAATTTTCGTTTTGATGAACTTTCTCGTATTGCTAGTGTGATTGAAGAATCAGGGAACGATAAAGATGAAGATTTTGATTTTAATGAAGCATATACTGTACTACGTAGCGAATTTGAAAAACGATTTTCTTAGAAAAAATAGTTATTCTTCGAGATAGTAACCTACCCCTGAAGCATTTTTGATCACATCTGTCGGAAGTTTATTTCGCAGCCTCCACACAAGGGTGCGAACACTGTTATCTGTCGCTCCTTTGGATTCCCAGACGTAGTTGATTGCCTGTTCAAAATCAACGATACTTCCTAGTTGAGCAACGAGAAGACGGATAAAAGCATTCTCTTTTTTAGTAAGTTTAATTTTTTGATTTTGATAAAAAGTTTCTCCGAGCCCGGTATCGTGTCGGTACCCTTCACCAAATGCGACAATCGGTTTATCGGAGAGTTTTTTAGCATAGACTAGCTTTTCAAGTTCTTCTCGATCGGATTTGAGTTCTTCGATATTAGAGGAACGTTTTTTCTCTTCTTTGAACCGATAAAGTGCCATTTGGATGGTAGTATGAAGATTAATTGGATCAAAAGGTTTGACAATATAGCCATAAGGCTCGGTTCTTTTGGCTTTAGAGAGCATCTCGTTATCTGAATGTGCTGTGAGGTAAATGAACGGAAGATGATTTTTGTCACGGATGTATTGGGCAAGTTCAATGCCGTCCATTGTTTTTTGGAGCCCAATATCGATAAGGGCAATATCAGGGTTATAAATTTTAATTTTATTACGTGCGCTTACTGCATTATCGGCAAGAGATATAACATCATAGCCTTGTTTTTCAAGTGACATTTTTAAATTCATAGCGGTTACTTCATCGTCTTCGACAATTAGCACTTTAATGGCACTCATAATACCTCTTGAATTATAGATTATATTTATATTTTATTTCAATGATTTTATCACAGTTTTTTTTAAAATCAATGTTTATAGTGATTATATTAAGAGTTTTATCACCTCTATTTCTCTTGGTAACATTGGACTTTTAGGGGAACTTCAATCCAAAAGGGTATAATCGCGATAATATACCTTTTTTTGGGACACACTATGCTTGATTTTGACAAATTTACCAAATATTCCAAACCGGGACCCCGCTATACGAGCTATCCGACGGCATTAGAGTTTAGTGATACCTTTGATTATGATGGGTACCTCTCAAAACTCCATGCACAAGATCCGGCGCGTCCTTTGTCTCTCTATTTTCACTTACCGTTTTGTAAAAATGCCTGCTATTTTTGCGGCTGTAATGTCGTATTTACCTCCAAAGAGGATAAAAAAGAGCGTTATATCGATTATCTGCTTCGTGAGATGGAGATATTAGCACAACACATTGATGTGAACCGTCCGGTGATTCAGCTCCATTTCGGAGGCGGTACTCCCACCTTTTTCGATGCGGATCAATTAAACCGAATTATCAGCGCAATTAAAAGCCATTTCAAAAATTTTACCGCTGATGCTGAGATCAGCTGTGAGATCGATCCGCGCCATATTAATGATGATCAAATGCGTGCGATGAGTGAGGCGGGATTCAACCGTGTCAGCTTCGGGATTCAGGACTTTGATGAAAAAGTACAAGTAGCGGTTCATCGTGTGCAACCGTATGATATCACCAAAGCGGCGATGGATCTAGCGCGTAAATACAACATGGTGAGCGTCAATGTCGATCTCATCTATGGTTTGCCGTACCAGAGTTTGGAGACGTTTAAAAAGACCCTTGATCTAGCGATCTCACTCGATCCTGACCGTTTTGCCGTATTTAACTATGCCCATGTGCCGTGGCTTAAAAAAACGATGCGTAAAATCGATGAGACAACCCTGCCGCACCCTGCGGAAAAGCTCGCCATTATGCGTTATACCATCGATCACATGTCTGAACTGGGGTATCGAATGATCGGGATGGACCATTTCGCCAAAGCTGAGGATGAACTCTTCAAAGCGATTTAAAAAGGGGAGTTGCACCGTAATTTCCAAGGCTATACCACCAAAGGGGGAGCCGATCTGATCGGAGTAGGGCTTACCTCTATCGGTGAGGGGGCTGATTATTACGCGCAAAACTTCAAAGATATGGAGAGCTATGAG
>NZ_JBAQPS010000307.1:0-22957 GCF_049305995.1 Sulfuricurvum sp. | reverse complement strand
CTCTTAAGCAATGCCGCCAAATATAATAAACACGATGGTTCTGTTATGATCACCATCGATTCAAGGGGCAATAAATTCCATATTCAAGATACCGGCAAAGGGATCGCCTACCCCGAAAAAATATTTGAACGATTTTACAAAGAGCATGAACGTGGTTTGGGAATTGGATTACATATCGTTAAAAAATTCTGCAATGAGTTAAAAATTCCTATCAACGTTGAAAGTAAAATCTCCAACGGGACTATTTTCACTCTCGATATTGAATCACTAATTAAACGCTAAGGCTTCCATGCCACACTTCTGCAAAAGGATAATGATGAAAAATTTTATACTATCGGGTACTCTGATACTTTTCAGCACCGCTCTTTTTAGTGTCGAATCAATCAACGAGCAAATCGAGGCAATTAAAAACGCTCCTCCCACTGAGCGGGTAGAGCTGATGAATCGACTAAAAGTTCAAATAGCGGCAATGAATGAAGATGATCGCTCAAATGCTCTCCATACCCTTCAACAAAGCCGAGGTACTCCTGAGAATAGACTCCACTTAAAACATCATCAAGGTAGCGCTGGAGAGGCCGGTGGTTCAAGGCAACAGCTGAGATTCCATAATAGCTCTTTTGGCGGTCAAAAACAGCAAGGGAGACAATAGTGCATCGCTTAATATTGACCCTATTGTGTATTACAGCCTCGTCTCATGCTTACATCGACAGTGATTTTGACGGCGTCGAAGATACGTATGATCTTTGTCCGCAATCACCTTTAAGCGATTTAGTCGATAAAGACGGATGTGTGATCAAAAGTATTGGCAGTATCATATCCTTCGATTTGGTTACAAGTCTTGGGTATTCTCAAATCAACTATGCATCCCAAGAACCCTCTGATACACTGAGTAGCTCATTACAAGCAGATATATATGCAGGACAATGGTGGTTCCAAGGAGTCATCTCGCACTATCAATCCGATAATAGTGTAGAGTCTGAAAGCGGTTTGGAAGATACTTCAATGAGTCTCATGTACCGATTTCCTCCAACCGAAAAACTCACAGTCACCACAGGAATAAGTCTAATATTTCCAACCTATAAAAGTACTTACAACAATGAAGCCACCGATTATACGGCATTGATTAATTTACATTACGCTATGCATAATGGATTTTCGCTCTTTGCAGGAACGAATTATACGTGGATCAATGACCGTGACGTTCCACAAGAGAATTATCAAAATACCTTTGGATTTCATACAGGGATCGAATACACACAACCCAACGGGAAATCCGCTTTAAGTGCTGCTTATTATCAGAATGAGAGTATTTATACCTCTACCCAAACCATAAAATATTTGAATTTTGGATATGCATATACGATGAACCCTCACTGGAATATCGGAGGATATTATGGGCACGGACTCAGTGACTCAGCCAGTGATCAATCCGTCTCAGGGTATATAGGCTATCTATTTTAATATCTCAAGCAAGGTTTAAACTCTTCACGTAAGCAGTTCAATATTTTATTTCATTACTTCAACAATTATAGGTAATTCATTTTCATATTTAAGATAAATAAGTTTGTGCTGTAGCGAATCATAAATACGAAAAATCTCACAATGTTTAGCGATTTGGTCGCTATGAGTTAAATAAAGTGCTTCTGGGCTAAGAGGGACGGTTATAGGAACGGTGGATTCCATCCGTACCAAAGTATTGTCCGCTTTTAAAACAACCCATACTACAAAAGGTGAATCAATCCCATACAAAGAACGGTTTGCACCGGTAATCGAAAAACCATCAAAATTTTTGCTATCACTGGCAAATACCGTGACCGATTGCACACGGTCTAAATCACTCCGTAATAACGACACAATTTGATTCTTTCTCTCAAGAACTCCCTCTTTTTTCTTAAAAAAAGAGTGTTGGTTACGCAACTCATCAACCATCCCGAGCAAAAAAACCGAAATAAGGGCAAAAAGAGCGATCGAAACCAATAATTCTATGAGAGTAAAAGCATTTCGCTTCATCGATTGTCCGAAGTAATACGGAAAAAAGATTTTCTCTCATGGGTATTTTGAAGAATGATTTTTTGGATAGCCATAGCGTTTGGTGTCGCTGTTGATCCGCTCACGCCAACCGTAGTTGCCATAAGCGGATCAATACTCTCTTTCGAAAGAAACCGAATTTCATATGCCGTTGCCTGAAGTGCTTCACGTATTACGGGATGATCGATATGATAACGCTCATTCACTATTTCATCGACACTCATGATCCTCCCGTTCAAGGATTCATTAACGCTTCCTGCCGCTAAATTCATCATGATAGAAGAGTCAAAATGTTTAATAGCATTTATCGAGGTCGAAGAGGAATACGAAATAACCCGCATTAATGCCATAGCTGCTATGGAAGCAATCGTAATTGCAACCAATGTCTCAATCAAAGAGAATCCTTTAGTGAGTGCCATAAGCATCATCTCCTTTAAGCGGATAAAGCACCTCATTAAAAAGCCATTGCCTTACCTTCTCTTCACTTTTCGTCGTGTATGGCTTATCATCTCCAAGCGGCGTATAGACGTAAAAGGTATTATTGTTTTTTAAAATTAGCGGAGTAATCGTTCCATCAGGATAAAGTGACAGCTCAAAGCACCCTTGAATCATTTTTCCCTCACTTTGCGCAATAACGTTTCCCCATTCTTCCAACTCTCCAAAACGATTAAACCCATACCGTTTTATAGACCCGTCTGATTGTAAAGAAGCTGTAATGAGATGCTTCCCATCACTTGAAAATACACGGCATTCTCGGCAAGAAGCCGCACAGAGCAATCGAATCTCTCCGGGTTGTGAAAAAGCCATTAAGGTTGTTTTTAGTGTGGATAAGCTTAGTACAGTAGAGTTTGCTTTCTCTTTTTTTAAGGTAACCATTCCGATCGAATAGACGATTCCTATAATCGTCATGACAATAAGTATCTCAAAAAGGCTCATCCCTGCACGCGATTTTTTCATTAGCGGCACTCGGAGAGTTTCTGATCCTTATCTTCATTTTTTCCCCCTTCTTTGCCATCACTGCCTAACGAAATCAATTCCACCTCTTCATCAAGGTTGAGATACAAATAAGGTTTGTTCCATGGATCATGAGGGAGATTTTTTCCCTCGATATATCCGCTAGGGGAATACGCGGTATACATACTGGGATCGGGATTCATCATCAGTGCTTTCAGCCCCTCTTCACTTGAAGGATATGCGCCATTGTCCACTTTGAACATTTTTAGACTCTCATTTAGACTTTTCATTTGGATACAAACCAGTTTCTGTTTTGCTTCTTCGCTCTTACCGGTGATATTAGGAATTACAAATGCCGCCAATAGACCTAAAATGATAATTACCACCATAATTTCTATGAGCGTAAACCCTTTTTTCATCCGATTTAATGACATTTTATTGCTCCTATTTATTGGCTCTACCTTTAGGATTGTATTTGAAATATAAGAAAATATCTCTTAAAGCTATACAAATTCGAACCTCTTTTTTATTCATCAGAAATTCATATAAGCACGTTATACTCTATCTTATAAATATTAGTGAAAAATATTTTAAAATATATATAAACTGAGTATAGCGATGGAAAGAAGCGGAATAGTTTTAATGATGACTCTGGTTCTGATAGCTCTGCTAATGGGACTCACCGCTTTAGTATTAACCCAAAATGAAAAGTTATCACGTTTGGAGAACAATGCCTTTTCTAAAAATGAGTCAATGCGAATTGTAAATGATCTGCGACAACAGTTCACCTCATTACTTTCAAATATTCACACGTCAGAAGAACTCGACTTAATAATGCGTTTGCCATTACACTTAAAGAGTAAAAATGGGGATTTCGCTATTAAAATGCAATTTTCCTCTCCTTACGGTCGTCTAAATGTCAACCGCCTGATGGAATCTGATGGAACAATCAATGAGACCAATATGATTTTACTGATGCGTCTATTGTCACTGTATCCGATTGCCGATGCTGATATTTTGATAAAGTTCATTTTTGATACGATTGATACCGATATGAACGAACGTGGCATAGGTACTGAAATTAGTGCAACAAATCCCAATTTTAACAATGGAAGGATCGCAAATTTTGAACAATTTAACCGTATTTTAGAGCGCTATGTTGAGTTAACGAGGGACACGAGTGTTTTATCTATTCCGTGGAATCGTTATATTGGATTTGATGGAGATAAAATAGATTTTAATGCACTGAATCCTGAAATATTGGCACTGATCCTTCCCAATATTTCCGCTGAAAAAATCCGTTCCCTTACCCTATTCCGTACAAAAGCCTATTTGACAAAAGAAGAGGCAATTGCCGCAGAACCTGCACTAGCCAACCTATTTGACAACTATTTTTTCATTTATACATTTGGACAATCTTACACCCTTTTATGCGATCTTCGTCTAATTGAAAATTTTCATGAAGAACATCTACGATTTCAATACAATCTTCTGGAGAAGAAAGTAAAACATGTTGAGTTCCTTTAATATCAAAAAAAAAGCTCGTTTTTTTTGTACCAAATATTCACTCATATACCGCTTTTTTTGCCGTTCTGAGCCTTTGGTCTATATTGACGTACTTGAGCAAACAACTGTTTCAAGTAAATCTATTTTACTCCTCTCGCCAAATGATTACTGGGTAATGCGGGCAAAACTTAATGTGAAAAGCGAAAAAGAAGCAGCAAACTACGGTGCAGCACTGTTTGATCTGAGTAATGAATATCGCTATGAAGCACAGCGGATAGAAAAAGATAGCTATATACTAATCGCCTATAACCCGACTAAGCTATCGCAACGTTTAAGCGTTTCTACGGCAATAATCAAAAAAATGACGTTTGCGCAATGGGTATTTAACGATCAAACCCACCCAATTCATCTTCCAAACGGTAAGTATTTAACGACACTGGATGGTATAGTGATCGAAATAGATGGTTTGTATCTCAATACAAACACATCCATAGAACTGGATACAGCCCTCTCCTATCCAAGAACATTTTTACGAACAGCTCCGATAGAGAAATTAGTCTCTTACGAACTTTCTTCCAAAACACTCCGAAATACGTTAATCATTTTACTGATTCTTTTAGGAAACCTTGCAACAATAACGGTATCAAGCTATCAAGAATCACTCCAACTGAGCAAAGAGATAGATACCCTATTTTCCTTATCCAAAATACCTGAGACCTCAATCGAACGCGAAGCTATTCTTGATTCGTTAAAGAAGAAAGAGAAAAAACAACTCCGTATTCGGCACGTATCCAAAGAGATAAGCATTCTTCCGATAGAGGGGAAAATCATCACCCCTCCGTCTGCATTGCCGAGTTTGCCTCCCGTTATCCCCACATCGAGCGATGGTGTTGTTTTGATCCCCGGATCGAAACCGGGTGAGCCAAATCGTCTTATCGTCGATAATACTCCATCGATACCGGCTATAGAGCTTCACGGTGAAGGGATTCGGGAGTTTAGTTATGATGGCAATGGTATCTATATTGTCATTGACGCAGAGGATGCTAATGTGAGAAACTCCCTGAAAAATACGATCATGAATCGCTTTAAACATGCACAAGTCAACGAGCATAACACCCAAATAGAGGTTCGGTTAAAATGAAGCCAAAAGGACTAATGCTCGCAGTAATGATCACTCTAGCTCTTGTTATCATGAGCGCTATCATGGCGATGTGGGAAAATACGGCGGTATCAGAATTGAGAAATGAGTATGTTCTGCTCACTCAGCAATCCGAAGAGATCAAGCTTTTAAAATCACGTTGGTCGGTAGAGGAGTCCAAAACCGATTTTGAGTATCTAAAAAATCACCCTCTTTTGAGCAAACAAGAGAGACGAGGGACGAATGTCTATCTGGAATATGATAATCTCTCCTCACGTGAGTTTGATTCGCTAAGTAACAAGCTGTTGAACTCCATGTTGAATATTAAAAAAATATCCCTCAAGCGTAATGGAATCTCCAAAGGAACTATTAGTGTGGAGATTGAACTATGAAGCACCTACTTTATCTGTTTTATATCTTTTTAGTTGTTGTGGTCCTCTTTCCTAAGGAAAAATTCTATTTTACCTTTGAATCCTTCCTCCGTGAATATCACCTCATCATCAATCATGAAGTGATGAATGACCGATTTGTCTATTTCGATGCGGACAACGGAGAGGTTTTGTTGGATAATCAACTCATCGCTTCAGTCGAAAAAATCCGAATCTCTCCGTGGATTTTTTACAATCGTTTGAGTCTTTCAAACCTCTCGGTTTCTCCGCTTTTTCGACAGTTTTTTCCGGGAAAGATCGATACCATAACCGTGACGTACACGCTATTGCACCCATTGGAAATATCAATACAAGGAGAGGGAGATTTCGGTCATTTCAAGGGGGGCTATGATTTGCTCACTAACAATATGAGAATTGTTTTTGAAGCTACAAGCCAACTGCGAGGTTACGGCCTTTTGGTGAGCCGATTGCATCAGGAGAAGGAGGGGTTGGTGTATGAGAGCAATTTTTAACGAATCCGCCTTGCGCCGTTTTAATCTACTGGCGTTTCCTCTGGCGTTGTGTTGGAGTTTATCCACAATCGGAGGAGCTTTTTTATCAAACGCTACACAAGAAAGTTTTGTCAATCCGTTCGAACCGTTTTTTGAAGTGTTTCACTTCGGACAAAAATTCGCCCTCTCTGAGGGTGCCAATGCCTCCTTGCATACTAAAGTGGTTACGACTACAACACTTGTACCTGATCCTCATCGTATCAAAGCGATCTATCGTTCTGCATCCAATTCCTTTGTCACCATCAGCGATGCGACGAAAACCACCATTGTCCCTCTAGGCGGAATTTATAAAAACGTGTTTCATCTCATCTCCCTCACCGATACCACTGCGACGTTTCGAGGATACGGTAAAACGTGTCGTCTTCGGCTCGGTCATGATGATCCGCTCGTGCGTCAAGAAGTACTCATGTCCAATATTGCAGACCCTTCACAAAGTGGGTTAGCGGATAGTGAGCTCCATACGATTACCGCTCAAACACTAAGAGAGCAAATATCGGAACTGCCGCATATCGAAAAAAATGTTGATGCATCGGCGGTAATCGTTGGTAGCAAAATACTCGGATTTAAAATAAACGCCCTCCCTCCTCAGTCCATATACGCTCAGCTTGGAATTCAAAACGGAGATGTCATACACTCTGTTAATAATAAAAAGCTTGAATCGTATGCCACCGTTTTGAGCCTCTACAGTCAAATCCAAAATATGAGAAATATTCGTATCACGCTTGAGCGAAATAACCTCCAAAAGGAAATCGTCTATGAAATCACCCGCTAAAATTTTACTATTTTCGATACTCTTATTCGCGCTCTTAGCCGCATCCCCACAAAAAGATGAAAAAATCTCACTCTCGATTGATGGGATGGCGATCAGTGATTTGATCAAGCTAGTAGCCCTCACAACCCATAAAAATATTTTTATCGGCGAAGAGGTTGCCGGCACAATCAGTTATGCCGGCAATAAAGCGATCAATAAAAAAGATTTGTACAGAATCTTACAAACCTCATTAGAATCTCGCGGATATACATTGGTGGATTCAGGCGGCGGTTATTTGAGTGTTGTTAAAACGGTGGATGCGACACAAATGAATCTTCCGCTTATGGAAAAAAGCGACATCCCCCAAATGCAGACGAATATCTTTATGGTTCATTTCAGTACGGCAGAAACGTTTAGTCTAAAAATCAAACATTTCACCAGTAAGAATGCAAAAATCACCGCGTCCAAGGAGTCGAACTCGGTGATCGTGACCGATTTTCCCGAAAATATAGCTACTATCCAAAAAGCGATGGCGGTATTGGATGTCAAAGATGAGACAACCGCGAACACCACCCATGTGATACCGCTCAAAAATGCCGATGCAAAATCCTTGGTCGCTACCTTGAACACCGTTATCGGACGGATGACGCTGATCGCGGGGCAGCAGCCTCCGAGTATCACCAGCGATGATGCCACCAACTCTTTGATTGTCATTACCAGTGATGAACTCTATAAAAGCCTTGAAGCTACGGTGCATGAACTCGATCACAACCGTCAGCAGGTCTACGTTCGAGCGAAAATAATCGAAATCAGCAATAACAAATCCCAAGAAGTCGGTATTAAATACGGGTTGTCTGGGGGGAGCATGGGATCAAACGGTCTCTTTACGTTCAATTCGCTTTTGGGGGATGGAAAAACGTCTGCTATTTCTCTCGATCCGACGTTACTGGCGGGGATAACATTACCGAATCTAACCAACGGAATCGCGTTGGGTGCGAATATCGCGTTGTTAAATACCAACGGTGCGGCTAATATCCTCTCTGAACCCTCGATTTTATGTATCGATAACCAAGAATCCTCTATTTATGTCGGTAAAACCCAATCGATCAGTGCCGGAACGACCCTCACCGGTACCGGAATCTCCCAAGAAAATTTTACCCGTCAAGACATCGGTCTTACCCTCAAAATCAAACCGCGTCTCTCCAACGATCATAAAGTGCTTTTAGGGGTGAGTGCTAAACTCGAAGATATTGAACCCAATTCGATTGCCGATCGTCCCAGCACAACCAAACGTGAAGTCCTCACCTCCGCTATCGTCAACAACGGTGAAAGTGTTATCATCGGCGGTTTGATTCGAGAAAAAATGGATGAAACCAATACCAAAGTCCCATTTTTTGGCGATATTCCATTCCTTGGTAGTCTGTTTAAAAACAAAGCGGAGACTCGTGACAAAATCAATCTCGTCATTATGCTCACCCCTTACATTATCGAGAAAAGTGACGATTTGAGCAAACTACGCGAACAGTTGAAAGAGTTGGACGAGATACAAGAACGCTATATCAAAAATATCACCCAAAATCTTGAAGCTAAAAAAGATAGCGCACCATGATCAAATTTCCGTTTTTAGAGGATGAACGTGTCGAAATTGCCCATCCGGAAAATATAGAAATAGCACTCTGTATACGACATTCTTTGCTCTTTTGTTCCAATGAGAATGCTCTGTATGCTATTGTCCCTCAGAATGACTATCTCGTCGCATTACAGCTTTACAACAAACTCTCCCTCACCTATCCCATTGCCCATCTATCACCTACGGGATATGAAAATCTCTATTTGAAATCGTTGGAGTTAAAAACCGATCTCGCCATTTCAAAAACACTTCCGAGCAGCGCTGAATACATCGATGAAGAGCTATCATTGGTCGATTTTATCAAGAATTCGGCGGATCTGTTGACCAGCGAAGAGTCCGCCCCTATCATTAAATTTGTCAACACGATTTTTTATCAAGCGATCAAACGTAAAGCGAGCGATATTCATATCGAAACGCATGAAAAAAAAGGGGAAGTACGGTTTCGGATTGACGGGGCATTGGTCAAACATATCGATCTGGATAAAAACATCATCGATCTTATTATCAGCCGTATAAAAGTTATATCGGCATTGGATATTTCCGAAAAACGGCTCCCCCAAGACGGTCGGACTCAGGTAAAAGTGGCGGGAAAAAATCTCGATGTGCGGGTTTCGGTTCTACCTACCTACCACGGTGAGAGGGTTGTTCTACGGATATTGATGCAAGCATCGTCAATTCCGGCGTTGAGAGAACTGGGGTTTGATGAGAAAACCACCTCCGAGTTTGAAGAGCTCCTCAAATACTCACACGGCATTATTTTGGTAACAGGTCCTACGGGGAGCGGTAAATCAACCACCCTCCACTCTTTTTTACAACAGCTCGCAAGCCCTGAAAAAAATATCATATCGATCGAAGATCCGGTAGAGTATGATGCCCCTCATGTGAGCCAGATTGCGGTAAATACCAAGGCGGGACTCACCTTTGCCTCGGGTTTGCGCTCAATCTTGCGACAAGATCCCGATATTATCATGATCGGGGAAATACGCGACAGTGAAACGGCTCATATCGCTATTCAAGCGGCTATGACGGGGCATCTGGTTCTCTCAACGCTTCACACCAACAATGCCACTGCCGCCTTGACGCGTTTAGCCGATATGGGAATTGACAAATTTTTGATCACTTCCACGTTGCTAGGCGTTTTGGCGCAGCGCCTTGTACGTAAACTATGTCCTGAATGCAAAGAGAGTGTTCCCCTATCGGATGCGGATGCGGACACGTTCGGCTTGGCTCACGCTCTTGCTGTTTCTAAACCGAAAGGGTGTGTCCACTGTCACTACAGCGGCTATTATGGGCGCGTTGCCGTAGGAGAATTTTTTATGGTGGATGATTCGTTGCGTCCCCTGCTCAAAACAAGTGATAACGATTTTGAAATCCGTGAAATAATGCGGCGACGGGGGATGCGTTTCCTCTCGGATCAGCTTATCGCACTACTGCTCGATCAGACGACCGGCATTGATGAAATAATTCGTGTGGGAGTGAAAGAAGCGTAATGGAATTTCATTACAAAGGGCTGGAGCGCACGGGCAAAGCGATCAAATCAACGATTGAAGCCTCAAACCTCGATGAAGCAAAGATGAAACTAAAAGCGCAGGGGATTTTGTACTCCGCTATTTCGACCAAAGAACAATCTTTTTTCGGTGTTCTGGCGTTGTTTAAACAAAAGAAATTTCCCTCTACGCACCTCGCAACGCTGAGTCGTGATTTGGGCGTGTATCTGAATGCCGGAATCCCGTTGACCCGTGCGCTAGTCCTCTTAAAACATCAAAGTCATCACAACATTCGATTGGAGCATTTTTTCGACACGTTGATCGCTATGATCAATGAAGGAAAAAGCTTTGCCCAAGCTCTTGAATCTCAAGAACATTATACCCTCCCCGTTTTCTACACCGGAACCCTCAAAATTTCGGAAGATCGGGGAATTTTAGCCGAAGTTTTACACGAGTTATCGCTCTATTTGACGCTTCAGGAAAAAATCAAAAAACAGTTAACTCAGGCGTTGGTATACCCCTCTTTTATTGTGATTGTCTCCATTTTGGTTATCTCTTTTATGTTGAGTGTCGTGGTACCGAAAATCACCGCGATTTTTGAATCCACAGGTCAAGCACTCCCCCTTTTGACGGAGATCATTATCACATTGTCACACTTCTTTGCGAACTATTGGTTTGCGATTGCCGCAGCAGTATTGGGGGCGGCTGGGCTGTTTATCTATAAAATGGCAACCGATTACACCTTCAAAAAATCTATTCACGCCCTTATCCTCACTCTCCCTATCGTCGGAAAGATGGTTGAAACAGCAGATTTGGCACGCTTTTGTACGATTTCGTCACTCCTGATGCGTTCAGGTGTTCCGGTGGTCAATACGATCAAGCTCTCCTGCATTACCCTCTCATCCGAAGTGATAAAAGGGGTATTTGAAGAGGCTTCGGTAAAAGTAATCGAAGGTTCATCTCTCTCAAAAGGGTTAAGACGAGACTCCGGATACAAAATAGATGACTCGTTTATCGAAGCGGTTGCTATCGGTGAAGAGACCAGTGAACTCTCCTCAATGTTTAATCATCTCTCCGCGTTTTACATCGAGACGAACAAAGACAAAATTGCCCTATTCCTATCGGTTTTGGAACCCTCTTTAATGCTTGTGATCGGTGGAATTATCGGGGTTATGGTCACGGCTATGCTGCTTCCGATCTTCTCGCTAAACCTAGGATGATGTTTTGAGTGCGATGATGAGACGGCGGAGCCATTTATCTTTGTAAGCTGGGGTTTTGGAGTGGTAGTTACCGATGGCTTGAAGGTTGAATCCGCGTTCTTTGATGTGTTCGGAGAGGAGATAGCTTCCGGCAAAAATGTTGACTTGAGGGTTGAGAATGTTTTTCTCATTGATCCCCCATTCCGATAAGCGGTGAAGATGGATCGAATTGATCTGCATCAGTCCGTAGTCTTTGGTGCCGTTGTTGTTGATCCGAATGGCGTTCGGGTTGCCGGAACTTTCGATCGTTGCGATATTTTTGAGCAGTAGCGGAGGGATATTATAATAGTTTCCCGCTCTTTGAAAATAAAGCTCATAGGTGGATACATTCGCGTATAATGCGTATGATAAAAAAAGTAAAATAACTGTTTTTTTCATGCTGTCGTATCCTTTTTTCGTATCAAATTGTAGCATACTATAAAAAAAATTTATTCAAAAAGACTATAATAGGTACTCCGATCAAATTTATTATTTTGGACTAAAACAGATATGAAATATCGATGGAACTCTTTACCGATTGTTTACAAACTTTTTATTGCCCTCTTTGGTGGAATAGCTTTTATTATTATCGCGTTGTTATCGTATTTATGGGGGCATGAATCAAACTTATTGCTCAAAAAAGAGCAAGACAATATTCACAATAACGCTATTTCTATTGCTAAAGATTTAGACTTTCACCTAACTAACTTACGAAAAGAGATTATCTTTCTCTCCCGACTGGAGGTAATGAACGATATGGTAACGCGCGATATGGATAAACGTATCGCAAGTATCCTAGATGAAAAAGCGAATGATTTTGGAAAATCCATCTCATTATTTACGATTTCACCTGATTTGAGTATTCCGGCATCATCGAGAGATGCGAATCATACAATATTTATGAAAGATGCTCCGACAATCGTTGATGCATATAAAAGTGGGAACTCTTCTCTTTTTCTCGGGAAAAATCTCTATTTTTTTGCACCAATACATGGGACATTTTACCCTGAAGATATTTTAGGATATTTGGTATTATCTTTTCCTCTGGAAAATTTTGTTCATCAGCTCGAAACCGATCAAAAACTTTATCGGTGGCTAACGCCTCCAAAGAACCAATTAATTATCTATTCACACAATAATCCCGTATTTGATACCGATGCCTATCTCCATCATAGCATTATGCTCAACGGTGTGTTAGAACGGTGGGTTTTACATTACGCCTTGCCAAAAAGCGAAGCATTAGCCCTCTTATACCATTTTCAAACACTTTTTTTAATTGGATTCGGCGTCGGTATCATTTTAATCGCATTTCTACTTTGGGGATTACTTCTTCAGATTACTAAACCACTCCATTCACTCTCCGATACGGCCATGCAGATCGCTACCACAGGTGACTATACCCAAACACTTACCGAAACAGGGACAGATGAAGTGGGAATGATGGCGCACTCGTTTAATGCGTTAATGTTCAGAACGCAGGTAGTAATGGAGCGTTTGAAAGTTGAGAGGGAAAAGCATTGGGAAGCACTCGTCAGTTTGATCATCTTTTTTAATGCGGTTAGTCGTGCCGATACCAAAGAATCAACAATCGAGATCGCAATCCATGAAATTCGCCGTTTCAGTAATGCCAAATCGGTATATTATTCGAGTGATGGATGCAATAATGAGGCGGCTATCACTATTGCTCTGAATGCGGTTGGAAATGATACATCCGGCGTTATTTGCATAGAGGAATCGGGACTTAGGAAAGAAACAAATGAGCGTTTTTATGAAGCTTTAGAGCGGATGTTATCCTTACAAATGGAAAGAATTGAATTATTAGAAAAAACGCAAGCCGCACTCAAAACAAAATCATCGTTTTTATCTGCAATGTCACATGAACTACGTACCCCTTTAGGATCGATTTTGAGTTTAATTCAATACATGATGACACACTCAAACACCCCTGAACCGCAATTTGAAACATTGGGTAAAATTGAAAACTCGGCGCACCATTTGTTGGACGTTATTAACACGATATTGGATTTAGCCAAAGCTGAGTCAGGCAAACTAGAACCCCATACAAGCCGATGCGATTTGGTTCAACTGATCGAAAGCGCTTTAGAGCTAGTGATTCCGCTTGCAGAAGAGAAAGGGCTGAGAATTATCACTGCCCTTGAACCTATAGAGAGAGAATTTAACACGGATAAACGATTATTCGGTCAAGTCATTATCAATCTGCTCTCCAACGCTATCAAATTCACCGAAAGCGGTACCATAGAGGTGCAACTCAATTTTTATCATGGGCTGTATGTGCTGCAGGTCAAAGACAGCGGTTGCGGCATAGCACAAGATGCGATCGAAAACTTATTTGATGAGTTTTATCAAGTCCGTCGTACGGGGGATAGTTCAGCCAACGGAAGCGGATTAGGGCTTGCCATCAGTAAAAGAATCGCATTGGTTCTCAACGGCGATTTGGTTATTAGCAGTGAAGGGGAAGGGAAAGGGACAACCGCTACATTTAATTTTAGATCCTTCGAAACTCATCGGGCAATCATGTAGCCGACTCCCCGTACCGTTTGTATTAATTCATCGGCATCGAGCTTTTTTCTGAGGTTTTTAATATGGGCATCGACAATATTACTCGCGGCAATATGGTCAAAATCTCGGCTTAAATGTTCGGATATTTGGTAACGGGTTAAAACCGTATTGGCATTGAGAATCAGCAGTTCAAGCAGTTCAAACTCTTTGGCGGAAAGTTTGGCGGGATTGTTGTTTACTAACACACTGCGTGATGAAAAATCGATCATGATATTGCCGACTTCTAAATGGGTTTGCTTTTGAGCACTCTCACGACGAAGTAGCGCCCGTATTCGGGCTAAAAGCTCTATATTCGAAAACGGTTTTTCCAAATAATCATCGGCACCCGTGTCGAGAGCTTCGACTTTCTCTTCGACCTCATTTTTGGAAGAGAAAAACAACACTGGAGTTTGTAGTTTTTCTCGGCGGATCTCGCTTAAAAGATCAATGCCATTGCCATCAGGCAACATCCAGTCCAATAAAATCAAATCATATTTTTTTTCACTGATACATTTTTTACCCAAAAGTAATGTCGCTGCAACATCAATATGATAATTGGCATTTCGCAGTACCTTCTGCAGTGCATAAAGCAGCTCTTCATTGTCATCAATAATTAAAAGATGCATAGTATGCCCTCATTCATCTGATTTTCACAATCGTAGTTTACCATAACGGAGAAATATCAAGAAAAGGAGCCAATATGCGTCAAGCAATTGGACTGGTTTCATCGACAATAGCTACTGCATTCATCCTCAGTGGATGCGGTGGCAGTGGTGGTGGAGGCGGTGGCGCGACAGTGGGTCTTTCTACCGCCACCTTTATCGATGCGGCCGTATCAGGATTGGAATTTGAAAGTGCCACTCAAAGCGGTATTACCGATGCAAACGGTAATTTTACCTATAAAGAGGGCGAATCGATTACGTTTCATGTCGGTAATGTGTACATCGGTTCAGCAATACCGAAAAACGGCAAAGTGACTCCATTGGATATAGTCAATACGACGGATACGGGGGATGCAAAAGTCGTTCGTATTCTCCAGACCCTTCAAACATTGGACAGTGATGGTGATGCCAATAACGGTATTACCATCGATTCAGCCGTCAGAGAGACGTTGAAAACACAAACACGGGTAGATCTTGATAAAGGTTCAAGCACGGATGATGATGTATTAGGTGCTATCGGTAAAACGGCGTATAGCGTTGATAAGCTATCCGCACGGTCTCATTTTGAGAAACATAAAGACGATGATTCAAACAAAAACAAAGGATATACGCCTCCCTCTACCGGAACAGGAACAGGCAGTGGAACTAGCGGAAGTTATACCCTTGTAGCTTGGAATGATTTGGGGATGCACTGCGTAGACGGTAAAGATTATTCAGTCTTTAGTATCCTCCCTCCCTACAATAACCTACACGCCCATCTGATTAACAAAACAGCTACGAGCGGTAAAAATATCACGAGCGGTGTAACCATAACCTATGAAGCGGTTGCCGATACCACCGGATCGATTAATACAACGAGTAAAACAAAAACCAATTTTTGGACGTGGGTTTTATCATTATTCGGTACTTCTCCATCATCAGATAAAGGGCTTAATATGTCCGGCGGAACCTCTAACCCGACGCCGAATTTGACACCTGCGGAGATGACCTATAACATTACCAACGGATGGTGGGAAGCGGAGGGGATTCCGGTCACTCCTTATGATGACAAAGGGGTCAAAAACTACTATCCGATGGTTAAAGTGGTTGCAAAAGATGGTGCCGGTACGGTTTTGGCAACGACCAAAGTGGTATTACCGGTTTCGGATGAGATGAGTTGTACGACGTGTCATGCTTCCAACAGTGTGGCGGCGGCAAAACCCTCAGCAGGATGGGTCAATAATGCCACATTGGAAAAAGATTGGAAGCAAAATATCCTAAAATTGCATGATGAGAAACATCCGAATGCGATTGCCGATGCCGGTATGGCAGGAACGTATAAAAATGGATCAACGTTATTAGCCAATGCGAATGCGGGACAGCCGATATTGTGTGCATCATGTCATAAATCCAATGCACTTGGTACTGGATTGAAAGCAGGTATCAAACCGTTGACCGAAGCATTGCACAGCAAACATGCGAATGTGACCGATCCGACCACAGGTATGTCGATGAACAACAGTACAAATCGCGACTCATGTTACAAATGCCATCCGGGCTCGGTAACCAAATGTCTGCGCGGTACTATGGGCAATGCCAAAAAAGCAAACGGTGCAAACGCAATCGATTGTCAAAGCTGTCACGGCAGTATGAGTACCGTCGGGGCGACAGGACGTGAGGGCTGGCTGGATCAACCTAATTGCCAACAATGTCATGACCGTAATGGATCATCTACGGCTAACTTCACCCGCTTTACGTCGGTTTTCTCTAGCGGAAGTACATTGCGTACGGTTGTAGATCAGCGTTTTGCGACCAACGCTAATTCACCGATGAGCGGGAAATCGCTCTATCGATTCAGCAAAGGACATGGGAATCTTCAGTGTGAAGCGTGTCACGGTTCAACCCACGCTGAATATCCGAGTTCTCATGCGAACGACAATGTTCAAAGTATTGCGCTTCAAGGTCACACCGGAACGATTGCCGAATGTTCTACTTGTCATACTACCTCTCCTACCAATTTCTCCGGTGGACCACACGGTATGCATACGGTCGGTCAGACAGCAGTAAGTGCACATAAAAAAGCAGCAAAAAGCAACAAAGCAAGCTGTACCATATGTCACGGTTCAGATTACAGAGGCAGTGTTCTCTCTAAAACATGGGTGGCACGCACACTGAGTGTTGAAGGTAAAACGAAAACCTATACAGCGGGTCAAAAAGTTACCTGTTATGATTGTCATAACGGACCTAGCGGTGATTAAATCTATATAATGATCTCGAAACGCTAAGACTCACTATGGTATAATCGCACCATTATTTACACCTTAAAAGGTCATTCTTATGCGCCAAACCATTACTGAAAAAATCTTTTCCGAGCACGTCGGACATCCCGTTTACGCGGGTGAAATCGTCCGATCTCCTATCGATATGGTCATCGGAAACGACATCACCACCCCTATCTCGATCAAAGCGTTCGAAGATTCGGGTGCCACTGCACTCGCTAATCCTGATGGGTTCTCCATCGTCCTCGATCACTTCATCCCCGCCAAAGATATCGCATCCGCTAATCAAGCACGTATCAGTCGTGATTTCGCTAAAAAATACGCTATGAAAAACTTTTTTGATGAAAAAGATATGGGGATCGAACACGCTCTTCTCCCTGAAAAAGGGTTGGTGGTTCCGGGTGACGTTATCATCGGTGCCGACTCACATACTTGTACCCACGGAGCGCTCGGAGCTTTCTCGACGGGAATGGGTTCAACCGATTTGGCGTTTGCAATGGTTACAGGAGGGAACTGGTTTAAAGTCCCTGAATCGATTAAAGTTGTATTGAGCGGAAAACCAGGCAAATACACGACAGGTAAAGATGTCATCCTCGAAGTCATCCGTATGATCGGGGTTGACGGCGCACTCTATCGCACCCTCGAATTCGTCGGAAGCACTATTCCCTACCTCACAATGGATGACCGTTTCAGTATGTGTAACATGGCGATCGAAGCGGGGGCAAAAAGCGGTATCGTCGCGTATGACGAGATCACGGCAGAGTTCCTCGCTGACAAACCTCTCGCACGTGAGCCGAAAATTCACTATTCCGATGAAGACGCAACCTACGTTCAGGTGCTCGAAATCGATGTCGCTAATCTCGAACCGGTTATCGCCTATCCGTTCTTGCCATCCAACGGACACAGCCTCTCTCAAGCGGTAAGTGACCAAATCAAAGTCGATCAAGCATTCATCGGCAGCTGCACAAACGGGCGTTTGAGTGATCTTAAAATCGCCGCTGAAATCCTAGAGGGTAAACGTGTTCATCCGGATGTCCGTCTTATCGTCACCCCAGGGACACAACGTATCGCACGCGAAGCGACAAAACTCGGATACATGGACATCATCATCGATGCGGGCGGTGTTGTCTCCAACCCGACCTGCGGTGCATGTTTGGGTGGATATATGGGGATTTTAGGGGACAACGAAGTAGCCGTTGCGACAACCAACCGTAACTTCGTCGGACGTATGGGTTCACGCTCCTCCAAAGTCTATCTCGCTAACTCTGCCGTGGCTGCTGCTTCAGCTATCACGGGATACATCACTGATCCTGCAACGATTATCGGCTAAATGCCGATAAATCTAATTTCGTAATATTTTTTCAGATTCTTCTATTGTTTTCTGCCCCTCAGTAGTATTTATCAGACTATTTAACATCCATGTTAACCCTTGGCAATCATTATCTATCACATTTACAGATTTATTCTTATTTGATTCCATAGTTGTTTTTGCATTTTCATAATACGGTGAAGATTGAATCATTCTCACCAATTGACCATTTTTAGTTAGAAAATTTTTCAAGGCATCATCAAAACTTTTTTTATTTTGAGGAGAAGCTTTCTGGCAATACTCTTCAGCCCCGAAAGATACCTGATACACTCGTGAGACAATTTTTGCTTTAGCCCTCTCATGCACATCATCCGCAAAAGCACCAAATGGCACTACTGATAAAAATACTACTATGTATATGAACTTCATTTATTTTCTCCTTCTATTAATCGATTCAATTCAACATAAATCTCGTCATATCAACGATTCTTGCTAGTTTAGTATCGACGGTTGCTCCCAGTTCAAGCAGTCCAAGCGCTAAATAATCCGCTCTGTGTTTGAGTGAGATTTTCGATATCTTGCTTACGTCGGTTCCGCCAAAATCAAAAGATGCTTTATAGGTATTTTGTAACGGTACGATTGTCGAAAACTTTTTCTTCCATATTTTTCTAACCGATGTTAGTATCTCCCCATCTTGATAAATCATGACACGTTTTGCAGGAGCATAGGTCTCATCAACCTCTTCAAAAATCCGTGGCGATGAATTGAAGACTATCGCATCAATGCCGTAATTCACCGACATGCTAAGTGCTAAAGCACCGCCCAAAGAGTGACCCGTCAAAGTAATGTTTTTATCTTTGTGTGTATCGAGGTAGGATTTGAAGTGTTCTGTTGCTTCTTGATATTGGATATTGAAAGGGGCTATGGCTACATTGGCTTTCGTATAATCTTTTTTATCATCGGTTCCTCTGAATGCAAATATGACGTTGTTGGAATATTGATGTTCAAAAATATCATACGCTAAGCCGGATTTGTCAATTTCGACGGTGTCAACGGTTATCCATCCCAATTTTTCGACAGGAAATTTTACCCTGTCTGCTTTATGATATACGTTTGAGGAGATCATTGCATAGAGCGCATATTCATTCGCGACATTCGCGGTTAATTCCACAGGGGTGAATATCTCATTTTGCTCGTTTGCATCATCCGCGAAGGCAAAAGTTATATATAAAGAGAAAAATACTATTTTTACAAAACCCATTTCCTGTTATCTCTTCTTATTTTAACGATATCTTTTTTCGATCCCCACAAGGGTTCGATAGAGCTTAGCACCCTCTTCTTTTGCCCCTTTTGCATACACTTTTTTCCCATCATGGGCAAAAAACGTCAACTCTAACGGAGCACTGCGATCGCCTGAAGCGAGTATAGCAATATCATCGGGGGAGATGGTAAAACTGGAGAGGACTTTTTTCGTCATAAAATCGATCTGCGGATAGGCGGCGTAGACGAGTTCGGAACAGACGATCGTCTCGGTGGTGTTGACGTTGAAATCAAAATCGTATTTTTTCCCGAAATGGCTCATCGCCAAATCGAGTGATGTACGCATCGCATCGGTTTCGAGTCGGTTTGGACGTAAAACTGCCACATCATCGATGTTCATAAAATGCTCTACGCTGTTGAGAACAACCCCCTCACGTAATGCTTCTAAGATCACTTTTCCCTCACGAATTTGATCGATGTGTTTACGAACAAACGGGGTATCGAGCGCACCCATATCGCGTAACTGCTCAAAAGTACCGATGTAGATCGCCGCGTGACCGAAATGCCCAGGAATCGTTTTGTCAGTAAGGGCAAATGGGGTCTTTTCGAGGAGGATATCTCCCGGTTTCAGAGCATTTGAAAATTCCAAGAGGAACTCTCGATCCTCACGCAGTTTACCATTGCGCCATCGCACCATCCCCATCGTATTCCCGACCCCTTTGGAAAGGTTGAATTTGAGTTTTTCAACCGTCGCAAACGGTAGTTCGATCGCTCTAGAGAGGAGTGAGCCAACCTGATCGGAGATTTGGGTAAAGGCGTTGTCTCCGCCGAGTTTGGATCGCATCGGGGAATGATCGATGTACTCATACAAAGAGCGGATACTCGGGTCGGCTTGGGCGATATGATAGGCGATACTTTGGCGGTTCTCTTCGAAAAATCGGATCGCATCGAGCATCGTAGAACGATAAGTGAGGGTTGAAGCACGCATCAATGAATCTTTGTAAAAATTCCCCTCTACGCCGTATTCGGGGTAGGCTTCATTGAGTTTTTCCCGTAGAGCACTTTTGGAGCCGAACTGCCCCTCCATAAAATGGGCATTATCATAGAGGGTGAGTGCCGCCGCCATCGAGATAAGGATCGATTCGATGCGGTCTCGATCATTGAGCGAATCATCGGTGCGATAGAGAACATGGCGATAGCGCAGTGCATAAGGGAAAAGGGTGGTGCGGATCGCATCGGCTTCACCGATAGAAGAGGCGATAGTCGCCGAAAGAGCGGCAGGAATTGCCCCTTTACGCGACGCAGTCGCTTTGTCGGCTTCATCAACAAACGTAGGGATCTTTTGGCGAAGGGTTAGAGAGCGTTGGATCAGTTTTTCGACCGCTACCGCATCATTATGACGGGCACTATCGACAACGTGCGCCAAATCCGATTGTGTCCGATCCGCACTAAATGCTGGTGCCGTTATGATGACAAACGCGCATGAAATTCCTATCATAATTCTCTTCATTTCTCTCTCCTCACCTTATAGATAATAGTTCCTACCAGCGCCGTCCCCAGCGCGACCATTCCAAACAGCCATGCGATGTTATAACCTCCTGAGAGGATCGCCATCGTCGCTACGGCTCCCAGAACCATAAACAGTGCATTTAAGATGTTGTTAGCAGCGATGATACGTGAACGTGCCTCAGGTGCACTGCGCTCCTGAACCAGCGCATAAAGCGGGACGCTGAACAACCCGCCGAAGATCCCTAGCAGTGTCACATCGACGACGATCCGCCAAAAATGGATATTCTGCGATAATGGCCCAGAGGGCTCAAACGTTCCGATTCCCAATGCAAAATCAACCCCTGCAACCGCCATCCCGATCCCTCCGGCAACGACAATACCGTAGCGCACATGGTGATGACTGAGCCTCTCACACAATGCCGATCCGACACCGATCCCAAGAGTAAAGAGGGCGAGGATCAGAGTCACCGTCTCCTCACTCCCCATCAAAAGATCTTTTACCAATGAGGGGAACTGCGAAAGGAGTAACGCCCCATAGAGCCAAAACCACGATATAGCTAAAATGGCTAAAAAGACGAGACGATCTCGATACGCTAGAGTAATCGCATCCATCGTATGTTTCCAAAATCCAAACGCAAACGGCTCTGCACGTTGCGGTGGCGGAGCAGAGGGGATATAGCGGCTAAAGAGATAGCCGACCATGGCAACCATCAATGCCCCTGATGAAGCGATCACTCCACCGTTGGGGATTGCGGCGAGCGCACCCCCCGCAATCGTCCCCAGTAAAATCGCTCCGAACGTCCCCGACTCGATAAGGGCATTCGCCCCGATCAGCTCACCTTGTTGCATGTGCTGCGGAATGATGGAGTATTTGATAGGCCCAAAGAGGGTCGAGTGCATCCCCATCCCAAATACGACGAGTAAAAGTGTCGAAAAAGAGTGGGTGGCAAATCCCGCCACGGCGACAATCATCATTATGATCTCCCACACCTTGACGATCCGTGCAAGACGCGCTTTATCGAGTCGATCGGCAATCTCCCCCGACAATCCCGAAAAGAGAAAAAACGGGGCGATAAAGACCGCCCCGATCAGCGGAGCGAGAAGGGCAGAGGATATCGATGTCCACTCGGCGGCTTGAAACGTGAGCAATACCGCGAGGGTATTTTTATAGAGATTATCGTTGAACGCCCCTAAAAACTGTGTCCCGAACAATGGGGCAAAGCGTTTGGAACGAAAGAGATAAAACGGTGTACTCATGCCTCTGCCGCCATCGATTTGAGGGTGACGTAGTCGGTTTTACCGGTACCTAAGACGGGGATAGCATCGACATAAACGATTTTTTTAGGGACGGCGATTTCAGGGTATCCCCCTGCGCGAGCGGCTTGTTGGAGGATATCGCGTTTAAGCTCTCTGTCGGTGGTAAAGAGGACGAGTGCTTCTCCTCTGGACTCATCGCTTTGGGACGATGTGGCGTGAAAATGGCTCGGTGAAGCGGAAAGGGCGAGTTTCTCGACCGATTCGAGCGAAATCATCTCCCCCGCGATCTTGGCGAACCGTTTTACCCGTCCCGCAATCCGGACGAATCCCTCTTCATCGATGGTGACGATATCTCCCGTATCGTACCACCCCTCACCCTCCTCAGAGGTTGGTTTTTCTAAAAATCCGGGACGTTCGGAGCGTAGATAGCCACTCATAACATTAGCGCCTTTAACGTGCAAAATCCCCCCC
>NZ_JBAQPS010000306.1:0-8353 GCF_049305995.1 Sulfuricurvum sp. | reverse complement strand
TTCTTATACAGTTGGGATGGCATTAAGCGGTTTATTTGTTTATTGGGTAGGAACGACGGGGGCATTTATTTTGGATGCTGGATTATTTATCATAGTATTGATTTTGGTTTTAACTCTCCGTATGAATATAGAATTATCGATAAAACAAGATCACTTCATGATAATGATGAAAGAAGCGTTGAGCTATATTCGTAGCAATCCTCTTGTATTACATTTGATGATTTTACATGCAGTGGTGGGATTGACTGCGTTTGATGCACTTGTGGCATTGGCTGCAAAACATTTTTATGCTCAGATTGTTGCCGTTTCATTGGGAATCGGTTTGATTAACGCGGCACGAGCAGTTGGTCTTGTAATTGGTCCGATGGTGCTTGGACGCTGGGTTACTAACTCTCGATTGGGATGGTTATTATTTGCTGAAGCACTTAGCCTCGCATTATGGGCATTGGTGATTGAAAATTTTTATCTTTCGTTAATCGCTTCCATTGGGGTTGGATTTGTGACAACGACATTATGGTCGTATACGTATACGTTATTACAACACCATACTCATCGTGATTTTTATGGCAGGGTGATTGCGTATAATGACATGATATTTTTAGGAGTTGGGGCATCGGTATCCCTTCTAATCGGCTATTTAGCTCAAAAAGGAGTTGCATTGGGGATTATTACGTTGATATTGGGAAGTGTATTTGCGATAGCGATACTCTATTATCATTGGATTCGACGGATGTTTTTACTCAAGGAGATAGGATGAAAAATGAAATTTGGTTTGAAGCGGGTGATAAAAAGATCGATTTGACAAAGTTGACCAGGTTGTATCCTGCGGTAGTGATTCATGCTGCAGGTGAATCAGCCTCAGTGTCTTTGGAATGGGCAGAGATGAAAGCAGATCATATACAAATAGAAACATATATTCTTGTGTGTGATTTTGACCCGATTGGGTCTCCGCCTCTTAATCGTATTGAACTTTGTTATTCAACCAAGGAAGCATTGTTTCTTGCTATGCAAGAGATTAGAGAGCAGTTTATATGTTAAATAAAAAGGGTTAATTACGTTGTTCATCTTTAATCATATTGCTATATTGCTCTTCAATAATTTTAAGACGGTTTCGATCAGGCATTTTACGGGAGGCAATGTATCCGATTACACTTCCTTCCTCATCTAATTTAGGGACAATATGGACAACAACCCAATAAAATTTTCCATCTTTTCGAAGGTTTTTAACGTATCCCTCCCAAATTTTCCCACTTTGGATGATTTTCCACATCCCTTCAAATGCTACTTTTGGCATATCTGGATGCCGAAGTAAACTGTGAGGTTGTCCCACTGCTTCTACAGGACTATAGCCTGTCATCTCTGTAAATTTGCGGTTAACATAGGTTATGATACCTTTGGTATCAGTTTCAGAAATCAAGCTGCGTCCGTCAAATAAAACTTCTTCGTTTACCGGTATTGGGCGTTTCATTAAAAAATATCCTAAGCCTAGATTCATAACTATTAAGTGTGTGATTATAACCCGATTCTTACTAAAATAAAAGTAAAATGTTTATTTTTACACCTTATAGATATAATCCTTTTATGAATCCAAAGTAAACTCGGTACAACGTATGATTACAGAACCTCAAGCAGCTATATTTATTGATTATCATACTCAAGGGTATTCTATCGGATTAGCGATGATGGAACCTTACGGATTAGGTGGATGGTTCAGTGAAATTTTATACGATACATCCCACCCTTACGGTGCGATTGACCGTTTATTGCATTTTCTGTTTATAACTGATTCTAGACGGCTTATTATCGGGGCGTCTTCTCGCAAAATATTTGATGAAATTGTGACCAATTTTACGATGTTTGATTACCGCTATGAAGATAAAATATTTGATTCTTCAGAGCAAAATGCATTGTTTAAAGAAGTTTTTTCACTGCATACTCTTTTAAGCCCTCTTGAACATTTAAGTTTGGAGCGTAAACCGCTGAGTGCTCAGGCACTAAGTTTATTGGTATATACGTTTCGGAGAGAAGAAAATCTAGTATTGTCTCTTCCAAAACTTTTGGATATGACACAGTTAATGGAGCTTGGCAACAATGCGTTAGAACAACTTGAGATGATCTCTTCCAATCCCCGATTGGTTAGCATTGCAAAACTTTTTTTGAATATGTCGACCCCTATGGGGAAACGGCTTGGACGATTTCGCCTCTTTTTGCCTCTTAAAGAGGGTAGAGAACTAAATCGCCGTTTTGAGTGGATTGAAATAGTGAATCCCCATAGTGTATGGTTTCGTCAAAAATTGCAAAATTTGGGAGATATTGAATTTCTTTGGTGGCAGATCCGAAATCGTGTTCACGCAGTATATGATGATTTTCGCAATGCTATCGGTATCGTAATGGAAATTCAACGTTTTTGTATTCAGCATAAACTTCGTAGAATTTCCCCTTCGATAACCTTGTTAGATGGATGGGACGTTGAATTTCAAAACAATGGGTTCCAACGTCAATGGCTCGAAGAACAACTCCCTTTTATGCGTGAGACGATTGATTGGATCGCACAAATTGATGTTGCGGTGACATCAGCTCTAAATGCGCAACAATATGGATTGACTCGACCGGTGATTGTCGAATCGCTTAACGGTAATTTTTTACAAATCTCTCATTTACGTCATTTATTGGTTGAATCTCAAGGGGTAGAATATATTCCTAATGATATTGTGATGGGAAATCGTGATTATCTCGATTTGCCTTATCCCGATACGGTTATGCTAGACTCAAAAGTTCATGATGGAGCCAATATTCGGGGAGTATTACTCTATGGAATCAACTCCAGCGGGAAATCGTCATTGATGAAAAGCATCGGTATCGCTGTGACTTTGGCACAAGCCGGCTTTTTTGTTCCGGCTAAGGCGATGAAATTTTCGCTGTTTGATGGGGTTTATACCCGTATCCAATCACGGGATAATGTGGCAAAATCGCTCTCCACTTTCGGAGTAGAGATGTTGGAACTCAATACGATTTTTAGCCGAGCAACATCTCGTTCACTTGTTTTGGGAGATGAGATCAGTCATGGTACTGAAACTCTCTCTGCGGTTGCTATTGTTGCGAGCACGATTATGGAACTCAATACCAAAGGGTGTTTGTTTTTGATGACGACCCACTTGCATCAGCTCTCTATGATTAGTGAACTCAGCCGTTTGCGTGAAGTGGTACATCTGCATCTAAGTGTCCGTTATGATGAAAGCAGTGATCGTTTGGTTTATGATCGAATCCTAAAATCTGGGCGGGGAAGCAGTGTCTATGGATTGGAGTTCGCCGAATCACTCCATATGAACCCAAACTTTTTATACAATGCGAAACGATTACGTGAAAATTTGGCAAAAGAGTATGATGTATTGGAACTGGGAAATCAAAAAGAGTACATTAAACGCTACCGTGAGGTAGTTGCTTCAGAATGTGTGATTTGTGGAGCACTCGTACGAAACCTCCAAAAAAGTCCTGTTTCAAAAGAGCATCACCATCTTATAGCTTTATGTGAAACCCACTCTCGCCAAATTTCACAAGGCAAAATCAAACTCAGAGGTTTTATAATGACGCCCCAAGGTTTACGTCTGGAATATGAGACGCAATTAAAAGAGGATTAACATTGAATATTATTGAGTTATTTAAACAGCTTTTGGAATCGCCGAGTGTTACCCCCGAAGATGGGGGAATATTTGATTTTCTCGAAGATTATTTGGAGGGGTTTACCACTATTCGTATTGATCGTGAAGGGGTAAAAAACCTCTTTGCTTATCGTCGCTTCGGAGAGGGAAAACATCTTTGTTTTGCCGGTCACGTCGATGTCGTCCCCGCAGGGGAGGGGTGGAACAGCGATCCGTTTGTAGCAACTGAGAGTGAGGGATACATCTATGCTCGCGGTGCACAGGATATGAAAAGCGGTGTGGCGGCTTTTACCCAAGCACTTAAAGAAGCGGACGGTTTCAACGGCACGCTTTCGATGTTATTGACCTCCGATGAAGAGGGGCCGGCAAAATACGGGACGGTTGAGGTATTAGCCTATCTCAAAGAGCATAATCTTCTCCCCGATGCCGTGGTCGTGGCTGAACCCACATGTGAAGAGAGATTCGGGGATGCAATCAAAGTAGGGCGTCGCGGTTCGATCAACGGTGTAATCGAAATCATGGGTAAACAAGGACATGCGGCGTATCCTGAAAAAGCGATGAATCCCGTCCATCAACTTGCCCCTGTATTATCCAACATTGCGGGTGCTTTTTTAGATGAGGGAGATGAGTATTTTGCCCCGAGCCAGATCGTGATTACCGATATCCGCGCAGGAATCGAGACGACCAATGTCTCGCCGGGTAAGCTGAAAATGATGTTTAATGTCCGTAACTCCACCCGCACCGATAAAGAGAAAATAGACTCTTTTATTGCTTCACAGATGAAAGGGCTGGAATACACGTTGACATTGGAACAATCAGCCTTTCCGTTTGTGACCGATGCGAATACGGGGATTGTTCGTACGTTATCGGATACGATTCTAGAGGTATGTAAGGTTACTCCGAAAAATTCGACGGCGGGGGGAACCTCAGATGCCCGTTTTGTTGCCGCATATGGGATTGATGTGATTGAATTCGGTGTCATCAATGACACGATACATGCCCCCAATGAGCGGACATCGATTGCCGAAGTCGAAAATCTTTATACTGTTTTTACAAAGTTGATTCATAATTTTCGGTAGAATTTCATTTTTCAAAGAAGGGTTAAAATGAAAAAAATAATTTTGTTGGCACTGTTAACAGCCACTCTTATAGGTGCTGATATCACATGGCAGGAGACATTTGCTCACGCGCAAGCCAAAGCAAAAAAAGAATCCAAACCGATGTTGGTGATTATTACGACAGAACAATGCCGATGGTGCCGTAAATTTGAAGCTACAACGTTATCGGATGATGAGATAATTTCAAAAATTAATACACAGTTTGTCCCGCTCCACGTAACGCGTGATAAAAGTGTTTATCCTAAAACATTGAGTGCAAAAATGGTCCCTATGAGCTATTTTTTAGATGAAAGTGGGAAAGTGCTCTATTCGATGCCGGGATATTGGCCCGTTGATGATTATCAATCGATTTTGGATGATGCGCTTCGTAAAGCAAAAAAATAAAGGAAATTAAAGATGATCAAAAATGTACAAACTCCCAATGCTCCCGCAGCTATCGGACCGTATTCTCAAGCGATGATTGCAAACGGTATGGTATTTACCTCCGGTCAAATCGCACTTACTCCAGCAGGTGAAATGGTTGATGGGGATGTGAGCGCGCAATGCACTCAAGTGATCTCAAATCTCAAAGCCGTTTTGGAAGCAGCGGGGAGTTCATTTGATAAAGTGATTAAAACAACGATCTTTTTGGCGGATATGGATGATTTCGCGGCTGTTAATGCGATTTACGGCGAAGCATTCGGGAATCACAAGCCCTCACGCTCTACCGTTGCTGTGAAAACATTGCCGAAAAATGCACTTGTTGAGATTGATGCTATCGCTTTAATTTAAAAAGTGCTTTTATCAAGAATTCTTGAAAGATTTTTTTGTTAAAATAATCACAATAATAAATTGTAAAAGAGATATGTAATGATTCGAAAATGCCTCTTCCCCGCTGCCGGATACGGCACCCGATTCCTCCCGATGACCAAAGCGATCCCAAAAGAGATGCTTCCTATCCTCACCAAGCCTTTGATTCAGTACGGTGTCGAAGAGGCGATGGGCGCGGGGATGAATACCATGGCAATGATCACTGGACGGGGAAAACAGGCAATTGCTAATCATTTTGATGTGAGTTATGAATTAGAGCATCAGATTCAGGGGACAGAAAAAGAAAAAATGCTTGCCGATATTCGTGATATCATCGATAATTGTACCTTCTCCTATACCCGACAAGCCTTTATGGGGGGATTAGGTCATGCAATCCTCACCGGAGAGACGTTGATCGGAAATGAGCCATTTGCCGTAGTTTTAGCGGATGATTTGTGTATTAATGATGATGACGGTGTTTTATCTCAGATGGTCAAGCTCTACAATGAATATCAGTGCAGTATTGTTGCGATTGAAGAGATTGATCCATCACAAACAAATAAATATGGTATTGTCTCCGGGGTTGAAATTACAGATGGGGTCTATCGTGTTGATACGATGATCGAAAAGCCCTTGCCTGCTGATGCTCCGAGTAACCTCGCTATCATCGGACGCTATATCCTCACTCCCGATATTTTTGATATCCTCAGCCAAACAGCACCGGGAAAAGGGGGAGAGATTCAGATTACCGATGCATTGATGACGCAAGCACGTATGGGTAATGTTATTGCTTACAAATTCCGTGGTAAACGTTACGACTGTGGCAGTATTGACGGATATGTGCAAGCAACGGTAGCCTTGTATGAAAAAAGTAAATAAAGACAAACGCCATCGATTGGTGGCAAAAATGCTATCTATATTTTGCGAATAAGGCATTCTATCTAGCATGAACTATCACCAAAATATAATCTCTCAAATAATTCTACTGTGTATGGCAACAACATTATTGGGTGCAACTCCTTATGATCAAATTTTCGAGCGGGCAGGGGGAGATTTTGGGATCGATTCTATTTTGTTGAAACGGATTGCGACTATTGAGAGCAGTATGAACCCTCGTGCTATCAATAAAAATACCAATGGTACGATTGATATCGGTTTAATGCAAATAAACTCGATGCATCTTTCACGCCTATCACGTATCGGTGTGACAAAAGAGTCATTGATGGATCCTGAAGTGAATATTTACGTTGCAGCATTACTTCTCAGTTCGCACATACGTAAACGAGGATATAATCTCGATGCTATAGGGAGATATCATTCGGCTAACCCAGTGCATAAGGCAGTTTGGCTTAAACGTTTATCATTGGTAAATGTACCTCAAGGCAGTATTGTATCTAAGGTGGATAATTTAGGTATTCAAGAAGATGCTAGAAGCCGTTTTGCCCAAATACAGCTCTCTAAACGGATTGATGAAAAACTTGCACAGGGTATAACTCCAAAAATGGCATGGAGTCAAGCTAAAGCTGAAGTAGATCGATTGATGGGATACTCGAATGGATCGTAAAAAATCACCAGTACAAAGGAGTGGAAACTCGATGAAATATACAAAACTGATAGGGTGGATTGCCGTAGTGGCTCTCTCGCTTTCGGCTGCCGATAACGCTGCAATCGTTCAAGCGATTAAAGCGAATCCGGCTCTTCTTGATTCACCGCAGGCTAAAGCGATGATCCAAAATACTAAAACTCCACCTCTTTCAACTACGGTTACTGCAAAAACAGAAATTCCGATGAATGATGTTAGTCAAGAAAAATATACAGAAGAAAATGCTTCCAAAATAGATGAAAATGCTTCTCTCGTCACTCTTCAAAACAAAGCTGATCTCGATTCTCTTTATCGATCTCCATTGAGTATTGAAAAAAATGATGATTATAGTAAGCGTTTGATTGCGCGCCAAATCAAGGAAAGACCAAAAGAGCTCAAGCGTTACGGTATTGAGTTTTTCAGCAATAAAAACGGAATGGATCTTGCATCGCTGCCAGTTCCTGAAAACTATAAATTGGTTCCTAAAGATATCTTGAGTGTTGTTCTATATGGTCCTAAAACGGATAATATGAGTTTGACGATTGATAAAGACGGAAGTATTGTTATCCCCTCTTTTGGACCTTTGCAGATAGCTGGACTTTCGTTTAGCGAAGCGAAAAAAACGATATCCGATGCGCTAATGGCTGCTTTCCCTAATGTAGGAGTAACAGTGAATATTACACAATTTTCTTCTATTCAGGTGACATTAGCCGGTGAAGTTGCGGTTCCGGGAATTTACAATATTAGTTCATTTTCGACGGTCAAAGAAGCACTCATTGCCGCAGGCGGTCTCTCTAAATATGGTTCGATGCGAAGTGTTATGATTAAGCGTCAGGGACGTATTTATGCAACGATTGATCTTTATACTATCATCCGAGGAGCAGGACGAAGCGATCCGTTACTTCGAGCAGGGGATGTTATCGTAGTACCGATTATGGGTAAAAATGTCATTATCGACGGTGATGTCAAACGACCGGCAATTTATGAAGCTAAACCTAACACAACCATCGCTAATCTCATAGCTTATGCTGGGGGGATACAAGCCAGTGCAAGTAAAAATGATATCCGCATTACCCGCTATGAAGCTCATCAGGGGATGAAAGTTTTTAATGTTTCTCTTAGTGAATCGGAAAAGATTTTCGCTATGGATCAAGATAAGGTATATATTCATAATTTGGACAAAAGTAATCTTCGTGGAATTACTC
>NZ_JBAQPS010000305.1:0-8334 GCF_049305995.1 Sulfuricurvum sp. | reverse complement strand
AAACAGAGCTCTCAGGGATAGAAGAGTTATATCTTAGAGGGATTCGAAACGGGGTAGAGGTACAAATCATAGACGAAGAGGAACTCTATAATATCGATCCTAATATTCAAACGTATAAAAAAGCTCTCTATTCTCCTAATACCTCGACGGTTGATCCGTTATTGATTTGCGCTGTGCTCAGAGAAAAATTAGAAAACTTGGGTGTAACGTTTATTTTTGGAGATGGATATGCGTTAAAAAGTGAAAAGGGTCTATTTTTAAAAAGTGGGATCCACATCAAATGCGATAAAGTGGTAAATTGTGCCGGTTTATATGCGGATAAAGTAGCGAACGATTTTGGTTTTGGTACAGACTATACGATTATCCCGTTTAAAGGGATGTATCTTAAATACTCCGGTAGTGATCAACCTATCCGAACCAATATCTATCCGGTTCCCAATCTAAAAAATCCTTTTTTAGGAGTTCACTACACTATAACTGTTGATGGCACGATCAAGATAGGCCCTACAGCAATCCCTGCTTTTTGGAGAGAAAATTACAACGGGCTGCGTAGATTTTCGATAAGTGAACTTTGTAATATTGTTAGTTATGAGATAAAACTATTTTTCAAAAATTCGTTTGCTTTTCGAGCATTGGCGATTGAAGAGATGAAAAAGTATAATAAAAAATACTTTGTCTCATTGGCAGCATCGCTTGTCAAAAAGGTCGATGAAAACCATTTTAAAGAGTGGAGCAAACCGGGCATTAGAGCCCAATTACTTCACAAAAAAACGCTTGCGCTTGTACAGGATTTTGTTGTGGAGGGTGATGATAAAAGTGTTCATGTCTTAAATGCCGTTTCACCTGCGTTTACTGCAGCTTTACCATTTGCTGAGTGGGTTGTTGAGAATTATGTTTTATGGGATAAAAAGTGAGGCAATGTAGCTATTGTCCCATTATTCAAAGAGACTTTGAGAATTCATGAGATACTATAAAAAAAAAGTTAAGGTTTGATGTGGAAGCGATAATATTGGCCGGTGGATTGGGGACTAGGTTGCAAAGTGTGCTTAAAGATGTACCGAAACCTATGGCCGATATTCATGGCAAACCTTTTTTATGGTATTTATTAGTTTTTTTGCAGAAAGGGGGAATCACAAAAGTGATCCTTTCTGTCGGTTACCAACAAACGTTTATCAAGGATTATTTTCAAGATTCTTTTTTAGGGATGGAGATAGTGTATAGTTGTGAGGAGAAACTGCTCGGTACTGGAGGCGCTATTCGAAAAGCGTTGGCGTACACTACTGAAAAAGCGGTTATGGTGTTAAACGGAGATACTTTTTTCAATTTTAGTATAGAGAAACTATATGAAATACATACTAAGTCTTCGTCTAAAGTTACTCTAGGGTTAAAACCTATGCAAAATTTTGACAGGTACGGCAGTGTCGAGATGACAGATTCAGTAGTAACCATGTTTGAGGAAAAGAAATTTAAACAACATGGGCTGATTAATGCGGGTGCATACCTGATGAATCGGGATATATTTGGTATATACGATGTTTCCAAAGAGATATTTTCATTTGAAAAAGATTTTTTAGAAAAATATTTGAGTGATTTAAGACCTACTGCCTATTTATGTGATGGCTACTTTGTCGATATAGGGATACCTGAAGATTATGAAAAAGCAAAAAAAGAGATAAATGATTATATCTAAGACACCGCATAGAATATCTTTTTTCGGAGGCGGAACCGATTACTCGTCGTACTATCTAAAGCATGGTGGGAAAGTGCTGGGTGTAGGGATAAATAAGTATTCCTATATCAATATTCGAAAACTTCCCCCCTTTTTTAATCATAAACATAGAATCGTATACTCAAAACAGGAAAATGTAGCAACTTTCGATGAAATAGTGCACCCAAGCGTTAGGGAAACGTTGAAATTTTTTAACGTAGATTATGGCATATCAATTCATCATGATGGAGATATTCCGGCTCGTAGTGGTATGGGGTCAAGTTCAGCGTTTACCGTGGGGCTGATCAAAAGCTTGTACGCTCTTGAGGGGAAAATGATCTCAAAAGATGAGTTAGCTAAAACGGCGATACACATTGAACAAAATTTGATACAAGAGCACGTTGGTTCTCAGGATCAAATATTTGCGGCGTACGGCGGGTTAAATATGATTGAATTTTTGCAAAGTGGCGAGATCATTGTCAATCCTGTGATTCTTCCTAAAGGGAGACTTGAGGAGTTTGAAAGTTCTTTGATGCTATTTTTTACGGGTATCTCGCGAATTGCGAGTGAAGTTGCAAAAGATCAAATCGAGAATATTGAGATCAATGAGCCTAATTTGTATGCAATGAAAGGATTGGTTGATGATGCATTGAGTCTATTAACATCCGACAGAGATATAAATTTATTCGGTGAAATGCTCAATGAAACGTGGAAACTAAAACGCTCACTCTCAGATAAAATCAGTAATTCGGAGATTGATGGCATGTATAAGAAAGCGATCGCTTCGGGTGCTATCGGCGGAAAATTATTGGGTGCCGGTGGTGGTGGATTTATGCTATTTTTTGTCCCAAAAGAGAGTCAAGAGAGCGTTAAAGAAGCTCTTAAAGGGTATCTAAATATTCCGTTTAAGTTTGATTCGGGTGGATCAGAAATCATTGTTTATGAACCAAATCATTGAAGGAAAAGCATTTTGAAATATGAATTAGCAAGCTCAACATGGGACAATGCTGAACGAGAAGCAATTGCACGTGTTGTGGAGAGTGACATGTTTACGATGGGGAAAAATGTGGCGGCATTCGAAGAATCATTTGCTGCTTTTTTCGGTAAAAAGTATGCGGTGATGGCCAATTCGGGCTCTTCTGCAAATCTTATAGCTCTTGCGTCACTTTTTTTTAGAAAAGAAAATCCGCTAAAAGCCGGAGATGAGGTGATTGTCCCTTGTATCAGTTGGGCTACGACGTTCCACCCGTTACAGCAGTACGGGCTGAAACTTCGATTTGTGGATATTGATCTTGAAACCCTTAATTACGATATCGAAAAACTTAAAAATGCGATCACTCCAAATACGAAAATGATTGTTACTGTGAGTATTTTGGGTAACCCTTGTGATTTTGATGCTATTGAGCAGTTGTGCGATAAGCACAATCTTATCCTTTTTGATGATAACTGTGAGTCTATGGGGGGCAAAATGGGGGGCAAATTTACAGGTACGAGAGGTCTTGTCAATACGTTCAGTACCTTCTTCTCGCATCACATCTCCACGATGGAAGGGGGCTTGGTCTTGACGGATGACAAAGAGATTTATAATCTCTTACGAGCGATGAGAAATCACGGCTGGACACGAGGTCAAGAGAGCGACAGCCCATTATTTGAAAAAAAAGAGGATGATTTTTTTGAAGCGTATCGATTTATCCTTCCAGGGTATAACGTTCGCCCCGGGGAGATGCATGGAGCGATAGGCCTTGAGCAGATGAAGAAACTGCCGAAGTTGGTAGACGAACGGCGTAAGAATGCGGACTACTTCGTATCGCTTTTCAAAGATGACAAACGTTTTATCATTCAAAAAGAGATCGGTGAAAGTTCATGGTTTTGTTTTACCATGATTGTTCGCCCTGAATTGGCACTGGAGCGAAAAGAGGTGCTAGAAAAGCTCCGTGAGGCGAATATAGAACATCGAATTATTACCGGAGGGTGTTTTTTGAAACATGACGTCATCCAATATTATGACTATAGTGTACACAGTCGGGAAAATGCCGATATCGCTCATGATCGGGGATGGTTCGTCGGTAATCATCCTCATGATATACGCAAAGAGATCGATTATTTGTACGAAACGTTAAAGAGTTTTTGATGCAATACGGATGGATAGAGAATTATAATTTGATACTATATAGGGGAAATAAAAATGGGTTTTAATATTCTTGTCACAGGCGGAGCGGGGTATTTAGGTTCCATGTTGGTTCCAAGCCTGCTTGCCGAGGGGCATAATGTAACAGTAATGGATACGTTTATATTTGCTCAAAACAGCCTTTTGGAATGCTGCGCACATGAGAATTTTCAGATTATAAAAGGGGACGCGCGAGACGAGGGGATATTAAAATCGATATTGCCGAAATTTGATATTATCATCCCTTTGGCGGCGCTCGTCGGTGCACCTCTTTGCAGTAGAGATGCCATAGGTACAGTTACGACCAATAGAGATGCGATTGAGAGTTTGACACGTCTTGCGTCAAAAGAGCAAAAGATTATCTATCCTACTACCAATAGTGGATATGGTATCGGAGAACAGGGGATTTTTTGTACGGAAGAGACACCGCTGAGACCGATATCAACGTATGGAAAAACTAAAGTTGAAGCTGAGGAAATTGTTCTCAATCGAGGTAATGCCATCACCTTCAGACTGGCAACCGTGTTTGGTATGGCTCCTAGAATGAGGCTTGATCTTTTAGTGAATGATTTTACCTATAGAGCATTCAACGATCGTTTCATCGTCATATTTGAGGGTCATTTTAAACGAAACTATATCCATATCCGAGATGTGGCTCGTGCGTTTATCCATGCCATCAATAATTTTGACCGAATGAAAAATGAAGCTTATAATGTGGGGCTCAGCGATGCAAATCTCTCAAAGCTTGAATTATGTGCCAAAATCAAAGAGCATCTTCCGAACTTTACGATTATGGAAGCACCTATAGGCAAAGACCCCGATCAAAGAGATTACATCATCAGCAATGACAAAATCGAAGCGACCGGATACAAACCGATTCACTCTTTGGATATGGGGATTAAAGAACTTATCAAGGGTTATACGATAATCACCAACAGCAAATACAGTAATGTGTAATCAAGAGGATAAGATTTTCATAGCCGGACATAAAGGTCTTTTAGGCTCGGCAATCCTCAATCAACTCAACGACGAGGGATTTTGTAATCTTATTACAGCCGATAAAAGCCAATTAGAGTTAACCGATTTTGTAGCTGTCGATATGTTTTTTGCTGAAAATAAGCCTGATATTGTTTTTTTGGCTGCCGGAAAAGTGGGGGGGATCGTCGGAAACAAAACCTATCCTGCCGATTTTTTACGAATCAATCTGGCAATTCAGTATGCTGTATTTGAAGCTGCCCATAAACACAATACAAGACACGTACTTTTTTACGGCTCTTCATGTACCTACCCGAAATTTTGTCCTCAACCAATGAAAGAATCTGATTGGCTCACCGGAGCAATCGAAGAGACGAGTATGGGGTATGCGGCGGCGAAAATCGCAGGGATTGTTGCAGCTAAATCTTACAATGCACAGTTTGGATATAATAAATTTATTTGTCTTATACCCAATTCGATTTATGGTCCTAATGATAATTTCGATCTCGAAAATTCTCATGTACTATCATCCTTGATTCGAAGATTTTACGAAGCAAAAATCCATGAACTTCCAGAAGTTGTATTATGGGGAAGCGGTACTCCGAAGAGAGAATTTGTTCATGCTCGTGATGTGGCCTCTGCATCATTGTTCGCGCTCCGACATACTGAACATCTTGAAAATGTCCACTATAATATTGGAAGCGGCGAGGATATTTCCATAAAAGAGCTTGCTGAAACCATTGCAGGTATTATCGGATATGATGGGAAATTGGTATGGGATGAGACGAAACCGGATGGGGCACCTCGAAAGTTACTTGATTGTGATAAATTTTTAGCTTTGGGCTGGAAACGAAATATTGATTTTGACAAGGGGCTGAAAAGTACCTGTACATGGCTAAAGGAAAATTATGACACCATCAGAATTTCTTGAAAATAAAGCCAATGAGATTAGAAAAGAGACATTGCTGATCCATAAAAGAGCTATTGAAACAAGGGTTGCTTCATCCCTTTCTCCCATCGAAGTTTTTGTGGCATTGTATTATGGCGGTGTTTTAAAATATAACCCAAAAATCCCGTTGTGGGAAGGCAGAGACCGTTTTGTGATCAGTAAAGGGCATGGGTCCATCTCGATGTATCCTATTTTGGCCGATTTGGGATTTTTTGATAAATCAGAACTTGAAAATGTCTGTAAGCCCGGTTCTTTTTTAGGGGGGATACCCGATCCCATAATTCCGGGCTATGAAACGATTAACGGTTCATTGGGGCATGGATTAGGAGTGGCGTCGGGGATGGCTGTCGCATTGCGCGCCAAGAATTCAGATTCATCGGTCTTTGTCCTTGTCGGAGACGGAGAACTCAATGAAGGATCGAATTGGGAAGCAATTATGTTTGCAGCGCATAACCGATTGGATAATCTCATCGTTATTGTGGATGAGAACAAAGTCTCTATGCTTGATTTTACGAAAAATATTCTCGATATTTCTCCGCTTGCTGCAAAATTTGAAGCGTTTGGATTTGAATGTTTTAGCGTTGAGGGTCATGATGTGGCATCGGTTCAAAATAGTCTACTCTCCGCAAAAGAGGCTAAAAATAAAAAACCGAAAGTGGTGCTTGCCCAAACACTCAAAGGCAAAGGGGTCCCTTTTCTAGAGAGCCATCCACTCAGTCATATTTTGTCCCTAAAGCCAGATGAGGTTGATGAGATTGTAAGGGGGCTGGATGCAAGAGATTAAGCCTAGAGCAATGCGTGATGTCTTTATTGAGGCGCTTAGAGTAAAAATGGCGGAGGATGAGTTGATATTTTTTCTCTCAGCCGATTTTGGTTCCCCCGCGCTAGACAAACTCAGAGAGCTATATCCTAATCGTTTTCTCAATGTAGGGATAGCCGAACAAAATCTTATCAATGTGGCGACCGGTCTTGCTTTGGAAGGGTTCAAAGTCTATGCATACGCTATCGCTCCGTTTATCACCATGCGATGCTATGAACAAATCCGCGTCAATTTGGCTGTTCTTTCCCAAATTCGTCCGATGTGTGTGAATATTATCGGGGTGGGTGCCGGATTTAGTTACGATATGAGTGGTCCGACACACCATTGTTTGGAAGATCTATCCATTATGGGGACATTACCGAATGTTACTGTTTTCAGTCCAAGCGATTATTCAAGTGCTGAACGCTATGTGGACGAGACATTGAAGATAGGAATTCGGTATCTTCGATTTGATGCGAAACCTCTTCATAATATCGATGCCGAAGAAATCAATGTAAAAAATGGTTTTAGAGTCGTAAAAGAGGGGAATAACAGTGTTATTATATCGACAGGATTTATGACACATAAAGCGGTAGAATACGCCGATACACTCAAAACACTTGATAAAAATATCGGGGTTATAGATTTGTTTTTACCATCGGATTTCAATTATGACGCGCTTGAAAAAGTGTTAAATACCTACGATACGTTGATATCGCTCGAAGAGGGTATCGGCAAAGCCGGAGGGTTGGACAGCAAAATCCTCCATTTTCTAAATTCCCGAAAACTTCTTAAATCTTATACGCCGTTAGCGATGCAGGGTGGATATAGTTTTGAGATAGGCTCCAGAGAATCGTTGCATGAGCATTTTGAGATGGGACTTCAAAATGTTATCCGCGTATTAAAGGGACACAATGGTTGATATCGTATTCATCAATCCCGGTGATCGTAAACAAATTTATCAGGATCTCGGAGCCGATATTTCAGCCATAGAACCTCCGTTTTTGACCGCATCTTTTGCCGCCTATTTGCGAAACAAAGGGTTCAGTGTTGCGATCATAGATGCACAGGCTGAGAATATTACACCGCTGGAAACTGCCCAAAGAACACACGGTTTAAACCCTTTGCTGGCATGTGTCATTGTATATGGAAATCAGCCCTCTGCCAGTACGCAGAATATGAGCATCTCCGGCAGAATTTGTACCGAACTGAAAAATATCGGCATTGAAAAAGTCGCAATAGGCGGTCTGCACCCTTCCGCATTACCAGAGAGAACGCTACGGGAAGAAGCGGTTGATTTTGTTATAGAGGGGGAAGAACAAGAGCCTCTTTTTGCCCTTTTAGAATTTTTAAAAGGCTCATCTGAGATAACATCGGTTCCCGGTATTTGGAGATGGGAAGAAGCAGAGATCGTTCATACTCCTCGCGCACCGCTTGCCAAAAAGTTGGATGATGTATTACCGATTGCGGCATGGGATTTACTTCCGATGGACAAATACAGAGCTCACAACTGGCATTGCTTTGATGATATTAGTAACCGTATGCCCTATGCTGCTATCTATACCAGTCTCGGATGCCCCTACTCGTGTACATTTTGTTGCATTAATGCCCCCTTCGGAAAGCCGGGTATACGGTACCGAACACCTGAAACGGTTGTCGAAGAGTTAGAATTGCTTCATACTCAATACGGTGTTAAAAATGTTAAATTTGTGGATGAGATGTTTGTGTTGGATGAA
>NZ_JBAQPS010000304.1:0-3831 GCF_049305995.1 Sulfuricurvum sp. | reverse complement strand
AACTCTTCGTTGATATGGTATTTGGTATAGAGTAGATCATAGTTAGGAGTAAAATCGAGATCTCGTCGCCCATAGGGTCGATAAAGTGAAAAGTTTTTCAGATGCGCGTCACCGTTTCCGATGAGATAGTTAAAAATAACGCGACGATAAAAATCTTCTATCGCACCGGAACTTGCCGCCATGACCTCTTTTGCTCTCAGTGCAATCGCTTCATAGCTCGAATCGTATTTATAGTTCGCCCCATCGGTCTCTTCGCTCATTCCTATGATCGATGCAAAATCTTCCTGATCGAGCTTTGATCCGTCTTTTGCATAATCAAATCGTTTCACGAGATATGCCATTTCGCCGTTACTGAAATGGATAATCGCATTGGCCGCCGTCGGGATTTTAAAAACTTGCTTTGAAAGCTGCATACTCAGATGTTCATTCGCAACAATATCTTCCGAGTGCTTCAGCTGTGTTGCCGGAACAGGTTTTAAGATAAACTCCCCCTTATCGGTTGTCGGAACGAGATCGTTCCCCTCAAGCCGTAGAGAAATTTTGTCCTGAACACCGGAGATAGAGATGCGTGTCGCTTGGGATTGGCGGTACTCGTAAAATTCTTTTATATCGAATTTCAGATGATTGATATGACGCCCATTAAACAGCTCTTTTTTGCATTTCGGACAATACTCACCTGAGGCGATCGGCTTGAAGCATCCAAAACATTTCATGATTTATCCTCACTTTCTATGAGCTCTTTGATAGTGATTGATCCGATTGTATTGCTCATTGTCGTTTTCAGCAACCGTGTAAAAAGATCGTTTTCATCAATGCGAAGTGCTCTACATTGGATGGTTTTAGCACTCCCCTCAGCTAACATGTTCGCGAAGAAGGGGAAAAGAACGAGTGAAGTATAACCCTCCTGACGCAAAGGCAATCCTATCGAAATCGGGAGTGCCAATGGATCGTTTAAATAGTCCTGATCGTAAATAAACTGATATTCTCCATTCTCTTTTGATACGATCCCGACAAATCTTTCATTGCGATACACTTCACCTTTTTGCATCTATCTTATCCTACGCTTTTTCTTTAACACGTACCACGATTTCTAATCCAAGCACATCCAGTATTTTTTCCAGATTGAGGAGCGAAATATTGCCTTTGGCATTTTCGAGCGTAGACAAGGTCGTTTTGCTAATCAGCGCATAATCACAAACCTGCTCTTGCTCCATATTGATTTCAGTACGTCTGGATGCAATAGCACTTCCGATGGTTAATCGAATATCATCCATAGAGGCTCCAGTGTTAATATATTGTAAGTATAGCAGTTATTAGTAGATTTATGGTCAATAAAATAGCTATATTTTCAATATATTGTAAATGCTAGTAGAAGAGGTTAGTCTATTTCTTAAAATTGTATAACACTTTGTGGGATTTCCTTGGTCAAGTTTAGCAACTCATCTTTGACTATAAATCTTCATAGTCTAACTTAACGAATAAACTCTTACTATGGATTTTATAAATTAAAAGGCAAAAATAAAAATATCATGCCCAAACTTGTGATTTTGGCATTTTAGAGATCATCACTTTGGCTTGAATAAGCATCTTTTTTTGTGCTTCAATGCTTGGAGTTTGGTTTTCGAGAGCAGACGTTTGCACGACACGGTTCACAATCTCTTGCGCTTTTTTCTCGATTTGTGCTTGATAGAGTGCTTTCGCCGATTGTTTTGGTTTAATAGCAATTTCGCATCCCAAAGCTTTTGTCTCATAATCAGTACTTAGAGGCAAATTTTCAGGGATGAATGGAGTCACTGTTTTATACTTTTTGTCATCATCGACACTGTTTTTTCTGCGATAGACATAGCCATGGAATCATCCTCTTCTTTGACTTTATCCTTATCTAAAGAGTTGTCTTTTTTAATCAACTGATTAATCACTTTTTTGAAAATTTCACGAGCTTCTATCATGCTTCGTGAATAATCACTCATCAACATTCCCGCTTTTAACACTCCTGAAACTTTTTCGATATACCCCGTCTCAACCAAAAGATTTTCACGTAATTTGAGAATGTTATTGATAAAACGTAAAACAATAACTAGTAAAACAATTTTTAAAACGGATGGACTGGCAAAGGCTAAATAATTCGCCATTAACCCATTTATTTTTAATGGATCAATAGATGGCGAGAAAAAAATACCATACAGCAAGCTGATAACCAATAAAATTGCTATAACACTTGATCCGATTAAAAGTGATATGTATAAAATCATACTCGCTTTTAAACTCTTCATCGAATCTGTAATCTGAAAAATTGCCTCAGTAATGGTTGCTTTTTCTTCTTCAATTTCGTCGTCTCTAAGAGATTTTATTCTTTCTATTTCATCATCACTTGCATATAACTCTTTTAATTCATCATCAGTTAACTTTCCTGATTCTTTTAAACGAATGATAATATTTTCAATTTGATCACTTTTCGATTGATAGACTAATACTTGTTCTTTTAAATCATATACATTTTTTGTAAGTTTTTCATTTTCTTCTTGCAAAATGAAAAATTCTTGAAATATTTCATCATTTTCTTCTCTACCACCTCGTTTAATCAAAGAATCCATGATTTTTGACTTAGCATTTTTGATTACATCATCATCAACACCTACAACGATTTCATAGAGAGCATTTTTTTCATGCGATTTTTTTTGAATCTCACGTGTTTCAATGAGCATTGCTTCTTCACCCACTTCTAGCTGTGCTTTTTTAAGAGCATCAGCAGGTGTCTCCCCTCTAAATGTCAATATTCTCATTTCTTCACTTTTTATAATATCTGATTTAGTTATGATAACATAGATGTCAATAAATAAACAAAAGTGTCTATTATTTCTAAATAATTTTATTAGTCAGGGAAAGGATTTGAAGTTTTGGTGGAGGCGTCCGGGATTGAACCGGAGTCCTAAACCAAGGAAGTAAAGGCGTCTACATGCTTAGTAACGTTGTTTGTTTTTCAGATGACTATCACACAACGTGCAAAGCTACATCATCCAATTCTCTAAATTCATTCAAGTCCGAGACATTCCAAGAATATAGCTATCACAGGGGTTATACGCCAAGCCCTTCCAGTTATAGCATAGGAAGGTAGCGCAGTCCTAAAGTTTAATTAAACTTACGCTACAGCGTAAGCAGGACGGTAATTAGTGTTGTTTGCGTTTAAGCAAGTGTGAGCCGTATAACGGAGATGCTCAGTCCGGCGATGCAACCTAAACCTTCTTGATCCAGTCGAAGCCATGTCGCCCCCACGTGGTAACCGAAGTTAGAGTGGAATTATAGCACGTTAGCTGTTAATGAGAGATTTAATATTGCGGGTGATTTCACAACATTTCGCGATTTTTTGGGTTGCTGAAATAGTATCGTCCAACAAGACATTGACGATAGCCGATCCAACGATGACACCATCTGCCCCCTGCACTTTTTCGCGCGCTGTTTTTTCATTCACGCCGAAACCGACGTAAACAGGAGTCCGAGTGTGACGTTTGATCATCTCTAAAGTCGGAGCTAAATCTTCAGCTTTACCACTTCCCGTGATCCCTGCATAAGCGACGAGGTAGATAAATTTACGCGCTTCAGCGGTAATCAATTTAATACGATCTTCGCCATCCGTCGGAGCAACAAAAGTGATATTAGCTAAGGCGCGTGCTTCAAAGAGATTATGATAGTTTTTTGCCTCTTCATACGGAACATCGGGGATAATCAAACCGTTTACGCCGATGCTCGCGGCTTTATCCAGCAACACTTCCATCCCGTACCTCGTCGCTTATGCAGGGATCACGGGAAGTGGTAAAGCTGAAGATTTAGCTC
>NZ_JBAQPS010000303.1:0-4937 GCF_049305995.1 Sulfuricurvum sp. | reverse complement strand
TCTTAAATGATATTAAAAAAAATTTTTATTAAAATGTTTCAATTTTGAGACTTTGCGAATTATTTTTTCTACACCATTTATATTCCCGAGCAACCAGCAAGAATATATTTAAAGTAGAAGAATTACGACACAAATTTTTTTGAAATGAAAATGTTTTTATAAAATAACTAAATTCATTCATCTAATTTTCTTTATCTCATCAAAAAAATGTTAAAGGGTTATACAGCCAATATAATTATTTAGCATCAATTTTGACCACGGGAAGAAGCAAAATTAGAAAAACCATATTTACTTCTTTCTTACCATCAAAGACACCGTATATTAGTTAGAGCAACCAGCAATACTAATTACACCTTCTTTGATACCGAGAAACTAGTAAAAATCAGACGCTAAGAAGAAATAAACTATTTTATTTATGGGATATATTGAACCTAATTTTAAATGATTAGGTAGATTAAGACATTAATAAAGTGTACTACTTATACGCATAAGTAGGAATTTTGAGATTTTTCAATTCAAAAATCTATCGGAAGGAATAAAAAATGTTTGGATAACCGTCTTTATTTGATCACTAAAGATAATTATCTGAAACTTTACAATATTAAGAGATAATAAATTATTTAATTTATCAAAAGAGGTTTCTTTCATGAAGGGAACGCTTGCGAGACATTATATTTTTTATTACTGAAGACCAATAAGGTAAAGTATTAATGTATTTTCTCGAGCAAAGATATGTTACTTATTCTTAATTTTTTCCAAAACAACATCAATAGGTTACTTATTCTCTTGAAGCCTCATAAATTTTGAAACCTTCTGAAATTTATTAAAACATTTTTTGGGGAATGTAAACGTTTATTGAACCCAGATCATGTTAAATGAATCTAAGATAAATTATTTTCCATAGTAAACTTCTAAAAATTAATTTATCTCAAACCTTAAAGCAATTCAAATTTTTTGACTTTATATTTTTCTATCGAGAAAAATAATTGGTTAGAGCAACCAGCAATACTAATTATTTACTTTTGAAGGAAGAACATTGAGAAGAAAAATAATAATATTTTTATTAAATTTTTATCACATCGAAAACGATACTTGGTTAGAGCAACCAGCAATACTGAATATTTAATTTTCGATAACGAGAAGAAATGAAATAAATAATATTTTTTCATTTGAGAGAAACTAATTTCAGCAATTTTATGTTGAAAAATATTAAAAAGTTTATGTACCTAATACATTTGGTAAGAATCATGATATCTGAATATTACTTTACAAAAATTAAATTAACCCTTTTAAAATTTTTAGTAGTATTTGTTAAACTTAAAATAATTGTGCCTAAAGGCCAAGCACGAGACACCTTTTATGAAAACCGTATTTTTTTCGAAAAAGCAGTTTTCCTCTGAAAATTAACGCGCTTTTGTTTGACCAGCAGGACCAATAGTAAAATTACATTTGGATACCATGAAATCCCCAATAGAAAATAAGCCAAACCTCCCCTTGCAAGTACTAATAGTTAGATAGGAGGGGGTGAAAGCCCTTTCAAAAGATTCGCACCTGACGTTATAAGTAAGAGTGTATTCCAATAAGCCCCACCAGTCAATTACTGTTACCTTTCGAGTTAACATTAATTCTGAAAATTTATCTACAAATTTTTCAAACATTTTTACAAATCTTTGTCAAAGGACTTCGTATTTTTTCTCTGACTACCGGGACTTAAAGGAATACGACAACTCAACATAGCATTATAGTTTTCAATTTAACTTATAATGGCTGGTGAGAATATTTTATACTTACTCTTATTTTGTTTAACCTTTATAAGTAGGAGTAATTGTCAATCTGATCAATCGGTATTTATAAAGGGAGGAATACTCTACGAAAAATGTCAAGAGACGCCTGTCAATATTAATCCGCCTACCGCTTTATTTACAAGATATTTAGACTTTTCAACTTTTGAAAACACAATAGTTCAGGCTAAAATTTTCGAAAAATCTTATGAAAATTTTTGCGAAGGCTTAAACGGCAAAATATTGGACAAAATCAAATCTGACATTAAAACAAGATATCAAATTTCTAATAGATATTATTCTTTAGACCGCGCAAAAGGCTATTGCGTAGGTATTAACACTAGATTACCAGAAATACGTGATAATGCAGACCTTAGGGAGCTTACTAGGTTTGCAGAAGATAATGACATCACGCATATAGTTTCAGGTGTAACGCCTGATCCTAGAGGAAAAGTATTTATATTTTCTTCCACAGGACAACAAATTAATTCTGAGAAACCAATGTTTCCACAATTATATTACCTAGACACTAATTTAAAACCTTGTCCTAAAGCATCTCCATATGCTTGGGGTGACCTTAAATGCATAAATAAAAGCATTGACGGCATAGGATTAGCATATGTTAAAGGCATGTCCAATAACTTATGGGATTTAGTTGTTCTAGATGATTCTTTCAAATTAACTACAACTAAGGTTATTTGTGAAAGAATTCCAAATACTAACACGGAAAGTATTCAAGGAGACATGGTCTTACGCATGGCGGCACATGCATGTCAAAGAGACCTCGTAAATGTAGTTCAAACATCAAAGCTTATTACGGACGAAGCTACTAGATTTACGGATATTTCCCTTGATAGGATTGAGGAGAAAGTTAACAATTTAACTTTAAGATATAGGAGAGAAATATCACCCTCATTCGAGACTTTTGGAGATACCTTAATGGACCCAAAATTATTTTGTAAAAGTTTTACTCATGAAAACTATACAACGACAAGCGATAATTTTGAAATTTTATTGGGACAATTAGTTAACTTATCTAAAGCATTAAGTCAAGAATATCAAATTCCCGACGCTTTGATTGCAAGTTATATCAGTTATGAATTGTTAGAGACAGTTAATATTGTCAATTTTGATAACTTTTCTTTAATCTGTAATGATAATAAATTTTTGGAAAATTTAAACTCATTTGATTATACTGACGATATTTCCCGATTAATAGAATTTTTGAAATTAACGAATGATGATTGCAAAAGATGGTATGAACAAGCTCAATCAAACGACTTAACGACAATCTTGGAAAAACATGATGAGTTCTTTCATAAAACTATTCCAATCATTCATTCATTTGTAAATTTAAATTTTAAATTAAATTTATCACCAAACGGCAAAAATTTAACATCTTTTTAAATAGACGCGCAGAAATTCATAGATTTATACGTTTCGACTTTACAAGATATTAAATTTTTCAACACAACAACAGATACATTCACAGATGTATATTTTAATTTCTTAACACAGAAATTCTCACAATCAGTTAGTAAGGACATTATAAACTCAATTATTTCATATAAATATAAAAGAAATAAACGTTTTGCAATGTTACCTTTAATGTTAGGAGGCTTAACCTCAAGTTTAGCTCTTAACGATATATCTGATGGTAGAGCAGCTCTGAGTTTCATAGGCTCAGGCATTTCAGCTTTAACAGGCTTAGTGCATAGGGATGACCTAAAACCCCAATTAGACTTGTTGAAAAATCATTCTGTAGCTATTCAATCATTAGCTATTAACCAAGATGAATTACAGTACGCATATACATCTATGGCAGAAACAATTTCCATTATGGACGATTTTGCTAGAAAATCGGAATTTTCAACAGCTACTATGTTTCAGCAACTAGATCATAAACTAGCCTTACAAAATATTGTTGGAGTAATTCAATCAACTATTTTAAAAACAGCAAGTGTTATGACTAACGCTAATATGCACAAAGCTTCACCCTATCTTTTAAGCAAGAAAGAATTAAAAGACCTAGCAACGGAGTTCAGGAATAGACTAATACCTTTAAGTGATAATTTGAATGATATTTATACACAAACATATTACACAAACAAAAGTATTACTTACAGTCTAAGAATTCCTATTATTAAACAAGAAAATTTATTCAATGTTTATAGAGCTAGCCCTATACCTATTTTTAAGGACGGAAAAGTTTTTAAAGTAGATTTAGACGCAAAATATATAGCTCATTCTGCAGCAAGTAGATCATACTCAATATTAAGTGATAGCGAATATGATTTATGCACTCAATCAAAATATTGCAGAACTACGGATGTTTTAAGACCAATTAATCAAGACACATCTCATTGTGTAATTAATTCTCTAGACCAGGACAAACAACTTTGCCCTATGAATTCAATTGATAATAAGGAACCTTTTTACTACGTTTTTAGTAACAATCTAATTTACAGCGTAGAAGGCCAAAAATTAATTAACCTCATTTGCGAAACCAGAACGGGTTTTAATAAAACACAAATTACCCTTGAAGGTTTTGGCACAGCTAAAATTGCACCAGGATGCAAAGTAATTTTTCCAAATTCTTATGAAATTACAATTCACCCAGAAGCTAAAGCTACAAATTTAGGAGAAGTAAAATTTATGGAAATCCATAAATATGTACCATCTGAAAACGATTATAACTTAATTATCGAGGTAACAAAACCTCCAATTAATATTTATACTCCTAAATTAGACGAGGTTGATACTAACTTCTTTAACCAAATTTTAGACGAAATAGTTAACCCAGTTCAAGTTTTACCAGAAATTTTTAGAGTTCTTATTGCAATCACATGCGTTATAATAATTTTCACAATTTTATGTATGTGTTTTCCAAAAATAGCTCTATGGTTCAAAACATGTATTTTCTGGAAAAACCCTAAAGTATGGTGGACTACGGTTAAAAACTATGACGGAGACTTTAATAAGTTACCTAGAGAAGTTTCAATTCAATTAAAAAAGCGATTTCAAGACTTTGTTCATAATAATTCGAGACCTTCAATTTTATTCGGTTCTCGAGAACGAGTTAATGATCAATCGGTTCAAAGTGCTCAAAATTCAGTCCTTAATTCTTCTTTGAAAAGACAGAATTCAGAATTAACC
>NZ_JBAQPS010000302.1:0-4234 GCF_049305995.1 Sulfuricurvum sp. | reverse complement strand
GATCATGAATAACCAAAAGGCAATTATCCTCAATCCTGCCTACACACTCCTCTTCCAGTCTAAAGGGATGATGAAAATTCTCTGCGATCTATTCCCTGATTCTCCATATCTTCTTAAAACCTCTTTTACGCCGCTTAAAGGGGTACAACAGGTCGAGAAACGAATGTTCGGACGCGAAGGTGCTAATGTGAAGATTTTGGATGCCTCTGGTTCTGTGATTGAAGCCAATGAGGGACCGTATAGTAACTTTAAATCGATCTATCAAGAGTACGTCGAGTTCCCGAAAGACAGTAGCGGTAACAGCTATCAAGCAGGGGTATTTTTCGCTTACGAAGCGTGTGGATTAGGATTCCGTCGCGGTGGCAAGATCTTGAATAATATGTCAAAATTTGTCGGACATATCCTTCGATAAAAAGCCCTATTTCTTTATATTAAAATCTTTATCCGGCTATTTTGCTAGAGAGATTGTTCGATAACTTTTGCCCATTGTTTATATCCATCGCCATTTAGATGCAACCCATCTTCAGAATAGCGATCATCTAAAAAACCTTCAGGCGCAAGAACCTTATTTATATCAATATAAAGTATATTATGATGCATTGCATATTCTGCTAAAAGACGATTTAATTCTGTAACTTTCGTATTATAAAACCATGGGTTGTTCGATCCCACATAGAGTGTCGAATGAATAATTGGAGTGATATTTTTCTTTTTCAGTATAGAAAGCATCTGTCGATAACTCGTAAAAATTTCATCAGCTTCCTTACCTCTACTTATATCGTTAATACCTATCATAATTAACGTTTTTTCAATACCTGGATTGATATTATCCAGTCTATGAATAATTCCTATAGTTGTATCGCCGCTAAGACCTCGATTGATAATATCGCTACGCTGTAACAGCTCATTCCAATGTCCACTTTCAATGATTGAATCACCTAACATCATAATTTTCGCAGGTTTATGGGACAAAATATCAAATTGACTTTTTTGATTTCTGTAATTAGAAGATTGTTCATTGCTATAATTATTTTCAATAAGCATAAAAATACCGTATTTTACATATTCATATGGAAATATTTTAGCCGTGCCTATGACAATACCATAAAAAAAAGTTAGAAGAAGCAAAATACCCAATAGAATCAACTTCATGTATACCTTCCGATTAACGTATCTCTTTTTGATTCCATCGCGTCTGAAGTGCATTAGAGATATTCATTAAAGCAAATGTGACGATAAAAATCATAAAACCAGGAAAGAAACTTACCCACCATGCGATATCAATCACTTCTTTACCGCCACTAAGGATACTCCCCCAACTCATTTGTGGTGCTATAATCCCTAAGCCTAAAAATGAGAGCCCAGACTCTGCTAAAATTGCTCCACCAACCCCAAAAGTAAAACTAACTAAAATAATCGGAGCTAAAAGCGGTGTATAATATTTAAAAATAATCTTTAATGGATGGACTTTACCAATATGAAGTATTCGAATAAATGGCTTCATGGCAATCGCAAAGCTCTCAGAGCGGATAAGACGTGCAGTACCCATCCATCCTGTAATCGAAATAATCAATATAAGTACCCAAATAGATGCATTCACATAACTCACAAGTGTCAACAATAAAAATAAAGTCGGAAATGTCAAAAATAGATCAACAATAATAATAAAAAATTTATCATATCCTCCACGTAATAATGCCGCACTCACGCCATAGAATAAACCAATGAGAATAGAAATCAATGCACTTACAAATCCTATCAATAGCGAGACCTGCCCTCCTAGCATCAATCGAGCCAGTAGATCACGTCCCAATCGATCAGTACCAAACCAATGTTCCCATGACGGTGGAAGTAAAATAGCTTTAGAATTTAAATATAAAGGATCAACCGTATATAAAAAAGGACCGATAAAAGAAATAAAAATTACCCCACAAAGGGCGGTAATGCTTTTATAAGGCATTATTGTTTAATGCCTAAAAGGGTTGTCATCATCTGATCAATCGTCGTAATAATTTTAGCAGCGGCACCATATGAAGTTTGATATCGAATGAGGTTAGCCAGTTCTTCATCAATACTTACTTTACTAACTGAATCATACTCTTGTTTAACAGCATTATATTGTGCCGTAATAGATTCACTACTTATAATAGCAGAATTTGCTTTTGTCCCTACTGTCGTAACCAGTGCATCAAAATGACCGTACAACGTATCTGTACTATTCGAGAATAAAATAGATGAAAACTGAAGTTCAACCATATCTAATGCCGTTTGATTATCACCTTCTGCCGGTGATTTAAACCCGCTAATTTGGGAAGGATCAGTTTTTAAATTACTGCTCAATGCAATAGTTTTAGCATTATTGCCATCAAAAAAACGGTTGGCACCCATAACACCGGCAAAATTAGTGGGAGAAGTAGCACTATCTTCAAGAGCAAAGGTATATCCTTGAGATTCAAGTCCTGAATTTAACGTAACCTGAAATATATTTGATAAAAAAGTTGCATTAAGCATATCGTCAATATCATTGAGAGCATTATTATCGCTATTATCATCTACTGAAGCCGAAAATTGTTCAATAATTCCTCCCGTCGCACCTGACATAACAGTAGTTTCATCAATCGTAATAGAACGTCTTCCGACTTCTTGTCCATCAATATCATAAACAACAATATCAAATGTACCCGTTTGAAAGTTATTATCCGTATTCATTAACGACTGATCGGCTGAGAAACTTGTACTATTTGATATCATTTGCGATGTAGCACTTTGCGCATAAAGGTTATTAGTCGATTCGATCAGTCCTAATGCAAATGTATCAATATTGTTTACCGTCTCTTGCAAAAATCCATCTTGAAATTCACCATTATCCCCGATGATAGAACCGCGTAGCTCTAACATTGCTCCCACTTTTCCCCCAGTGATGTTGCTGGCAAACGGAATTTTTACCCCATCTTGGCGTTCATAATAGAGATCGTTGTATCCATTTTGATTCCCTGTCGCATCGACCCCTATCGGGTGAAAATTTATTCCATCAACGAGATTAAAGCCTCCTACTTGAATCGTGTAACTTCCATCCTCAATTGCAATGTTACTATCGATCACATTACGACTCTCAACTTGCCCGACTAAAACCTTTGAACCAATCATTTTAGCAAGAGTCATTTCCAGTGAATTTCGCTGATCGCGTAAATCATTAGCGTTATTTACCCCTCCTGCTTCTGCTTCGTTGATTGATTTGTTTAATCCGGCAATCTGCCCTGCGATACGGTTTACTTCATCAATATTTACTTTCAATTGATCATTTAATGAACTTTGTAAATTAACGATCTGAGCACGTGTTTCATTAATATGTTGAGAAAGCACTTGAGCTTGCTCTCCCAAAGCTATTTTAAGTGCCGTATTACTAGGATTATTGGCAAAAGATTGCCATGTATCAAAATAATTTTGAAGATCATTTTTGATTCCTACATCGCTAATTTCAGGAAAATAACTTGAAAGCTCTTCAAGATTTTTTTTCATCGTATCAGAATACTCTTTATTCTGAGAAGCAATTGTATAACGATCATGAACAAATTTATCAAATACCCGTGTAATTTCGGCAATCTGGGTTCCGTTACCCCGTTGACCTGGATCGATACTAATGGGATAGGCAGTGGAAGTGACGACACGCTGACGTGTATAACCCTCAGTTTCTGCATTAGAAAGATTATGCCCAGTCGTATCAATCCCAATTTGTGCCGCATTTAGTGCACTATAACCAATATGCAATGCATTAAAAATTGATGCCATGTTATACCCGCACTTCCAAAAATGATGCATTAGAAGAGGCTATTTTTTGATACCCTTCCATCTGTGTCGGAACTACTCGTTCAAGAAGCATGTTATAAAATGAACCGACACTTAAAACCATTTTTGCATACTGTTGATTTACTTCGCGTAGACATGAGAGATGTTCTTTAAGAGAATCAAGTTGCTGATGTTGTTCACTATTTAAAAGTTCACCTAAAGAGATACCCGGATGTTGCGTCATCAATTTAGATATTTCACGATCAATCATCGCTTTCTTATGTTCAAAACTTTTTATTTTTTCTTCTTTGATAGCAAGACGATCGAACTGAGGATTATGTTTTGCTTCTTTAATATCATCGATATCTTCCTGCGACAAAGATATGAGAGACTCAAGATCTTTGATAGCAATTTGCAATTGATACGACAACATCATAAACTCCTATAT
>NZ_JBAQPS010000301.1:0-5449 GCF_049305995.1 Sulfuricurvum sp. | reverse complement strand
GGGATAAAATCTTTTACTATCAATAAAAAGCAATTCTTTTGTAACAATAAAGTCTTTTTCTACAATTTTTGTATCATTTTTAGGAATCTCTACATTATATTCAACTGTTTGATTTTTGCTTCCGTCTCCTCTTAATGAAACACCATATTTGGTAGCTTCGGAAGAAGCAAATAATTTTCCCGCGATTGATGAAAAATAATTATTCGTACAAGTCGCTTTAAATGTTTTGATTGGTGTATCTTTAGTGAAAATCAAATTTTTTATTTTTATTTTACCTTGACCATTAATATATGAAACCGTATCACACTCAGCCAATTCAAGAGTTTGATTCTCTTGAAGTTTTTTAGACAACCCATTTATTTGGACAGTAACATCACCATTTAGAACTTTTAAACTTTCTGCTGAAAATAAAAGTCCCGAAGAGAATAAGATTGTAGATAGAATTTTTTTCATTTTTTACCTTTGTTTTTTATTATATCGATATTGAGTTATTAGTTTTATGATCATATCAATCCCTTCAAATAGTGCAAACAATGCCAGCGGAACACTCCAATTAAACCATAGTTTTTGAGCATACAATAGCCAATATGAGATTCCATACATAACTCCCGTCATTATTATTAGTACGGCTGTAAACGAAAAAATTAGTTCTTTCTTTGCAGTAGGCGAAAAACTATTTGGAAAATCGAATATATAATTAAATATAAATGACAAGCAAAATACTAATAATATTGCATACGTAACAGGTAAAGGTTTTAAAGGCCCATTTAAATAACATTGAGTCATAAATGCATTTGCATGGGCTTCTATACCAAATATATTATCTACGTTTGTATTCAAAATATCATTTGAATAATTATAGGCTGCTCCTGTAAAAAGATATGTACCATACTTAATCTCTGCATTTCCATAGTCCAAATTATCAAGCATAGATGCTGATACAATATCCATATTAAACCATTTTGATTGATAGTAGCCACTATTTTTGAGTATTGTTTTTGAAATTATTCGATTTCCTATGATATCTTGCTTTTTGAAATTTGCAGCACCTACAAAAAGTGTATCACCTTTTATTTTTATTTTTTGATTACTAGCTATTGCATACATAGAGAGTGATGCAGCTGGAATATTATTTTCATTTGATATAAGTCTTCTGGATATTCCATCACTGCTTTCACTAAATGAAACACTGACAGGGATTATTGAAGGATTGTTTTTTAAATTCTCATAATATATATTTTGTCTGGCTGTAATTGGAATCAAAATTTTATAATTTCTATTTTTTGATAGAATTTGTAATAATTTTTTATCATCATCAGAAAATTCTTTGCCACCCGGCATTAAAGTATACGTAAGGTCATAATCCAAAAAAACAGCTTTCAAATTTAACTCATGACTTTTAGTATCTAATTTATTTATAAGGTCAGCAAGTTCTCCACGAGGAAATAAATATCCATAGGATGATTCATTGTTTTCATCGATAAGATTTTTTTGTAGTAGAAATTTATTATCCAGTTCAAGTACGATAGTGTTTGGAGCATTATCTATTGATTGTTGAAGTGAAGAATATCCAAGAAATGAAACTATTGGGGGATTCAACAAGGTATCAAATGCTTTGTCTTCAAAATAACTTCGTATAAATTCAGTATTGTGAAAATAATAAACCATAAAATAACATATCGATATTGCTATAGATATGACTAATGATCTTTTTGGCGAAACTTTTTTAAAAATATTAATCATCAACTCTAACTTTTTTAGCTAAATTATAATTAAAATATATTACCGCAAGCGAGCTTATAAAATCAAATTCAGTAATTATTCAAAAAGAGAATATCAAAATGAATTTTAGGAATTTTCCCAAAAACTCCCTTGACTGTATCTTTCGTTAATCTTCTATCATCTTTCGAAACAAAAGGAAACAATTAATGAAAAAAGTGTTGACATTAGGATTAGTGGCTGCTGCGGTGTTAATAAGCGGATGTGCGAACAAAGTTCCAACGTACTCGAATTCCCCTCAAAATATGAGAGCGGTTAAAACCGTAGCATCTTCCTCAGCACCAATCAATATCGGTAAATTTACAGCAACCAATGAAGGTGAATCCAAAGTAATGTGTCGTCTTGCTACCCCGGTAGGGACTCCTGATGGCGTGACGTTTGCAAAATACATCGAAGATGCCCTCTCGACTGAATTAGAAATGGGTAATATGATCGATGCGAAATCAAAAATCACTATTGCGGGCAATCTCGACAGTATCTACGGCAGTACCGTATTGGGCAATGCCTACTGGGAATTCAAACTCAAAGTGACCTCATCCAATGGGAAAAGCTTTGATGTGACATCACGCTATGACTACGAATCCAGTTTCACTGCATACTCTGCGTGCAGTGAGATGCAACGTTCCTATTTGCCAGCGGTGCAAGAGCTTGTCAATAAAATCGTGACCAACCCTCAATTTCCAGAACTACTTAAATAGTAAAACATGGGGAGAATAACTCTCCCCGTTATTTCAATTCTTGTTTTTATTCTTATTAAATCTCTAGAAAAAATGGTCAGATATTTAATCTTCACTTTTTCTTGTTTAAATCTCAAAATTGGGAGTTTATTCTATTTCTGCAATGATGCTATCAAGTAGTGTCTCATCAATACTTTCTATTTCAGATTTGTCGTAAATAATCAAAAATGTAACCGATTCATCGGTGATGGTGTAGTAGTAGGTGCGATAACCGCCGCTTTTGCCTTTGGCTTTATCGCTGTTTTTGATACGGGCTTTGAAGATGTTTTTGCGGATAGAGATGGAGTGACGATGCTCGTTTTCAAAGGATGTCATAAATAAAACTAGATCATCTTTAATATGACGGTATTTTTTCGCTAATTTCTTTACATCGTTATCAAATTCTGGAATCGTATTAAATTTCATTCAATAATTCACTAATAGGACGTGCTTCACCACGTTTTATCTCTTCAAGTGCTTTAGAGACCTTTTGAGCTATTTTCTCTTCTGCCGATGGTTGAGCTTTTACAATCTTGATCTCTTTTTTGGGAAGTTGCCGCAAAAAATACATGACGTGTTCAGCAACGGAATCGGACATTTGCAAGGTTACGGTTTGCATGATTTTGCCTCTTTGTTATTTGTGTAAAATTATAGCGGATTTGGAATTAGCTTATAGGGTTAAATTCTTATTCGCAAACTCCCAATTCAACAGATGATTAATCATCTTATCGATGTACTCCACCCGAGCGTTTTTATAATCGAGATAATAGGCGTGTTCCCATACATCAATGCAGAGCAATGGCTTGATCCCGTGAGCTATCGGTGTATCGGCATTGGAGGTTTTAATGATACTTAGCTTTTTGTTGTCGATAATCAGCCAAGCCCATCCGCTACCGAATTGCGTTAATGCTGCTTCTTTAAACGCTTTGGCAAAATTTTCATAACTTCCAAAATCTGTGTCAATCATGGATGCAATCGCTCCGGTAGGTGTGCCTCCGCCGTTTGGAGTTAGTGAATTCCAATAGAATGTATGATTCCATACTTGTGCCGCGTTATTGAAAATAGCGGTTTTTGTTGTATCATCAGCGGTAAGGAGGATGATTAATTCCAACGATTTGGTTTCGAGATCGCTCTCTTTGATCAGGTTGTTAAGATTCACGACATAGGTATTATGGTGCTTACCGTAATGGTAATCAAGTGTTTGAGAACTGATGTAAGGTTCTAGCGCATTTTTTTCAAACGGAAGTGCAGGTAAAATAATAGCCATAACAAACTCCTCATTAGGGTATGTGGTTATTATAAAATAAAAACAGCTTAGAAGAGGATAAGTTTTTTCAGTAGTTTTGAAATTTAGGTGATTAAATTAACTCATTCCATAGGGGTATTTCATCCTCTTCGGGTCTTCCTTGGAGCTGTAATGAGGGTTGATAGTTAATTTTATAGGCTAGACTTTGGCACCCTTCGACGTAATACCCCAAATAGATCCATTGTAGATTGAGACGTTTGGCAAATTCGATTTGCTGTAAAAGGGTATAGCGTCCTAAGGATTGGGCATTATATTCTGGATCGTAGTAGCAATATAATGAGCTGATACCATGTTTGAGAATGTCTATGAGATCGACGGCGATTAGTTTTTCACCCTCAAAATAGAGCACTTCAAATCCAAAATCACCATGTCCTTGAACAAAGGAGGCGTAGTAGTTTTTAGGATCACTCTTGGGTGCATCCCAATCTCTCGTATGGTGCTTGTAGCGATGGTAGCGATCAAAGAGGCTTAGGTGTTCACGGGTGAGGGTAGGGTGACGAATAACGGTCGTTAAATGGCTATTTTTACGTACAATCCGGCGGTCTGATTTACTCAGTGTATAACCCGGTGCATCGATTTTAAGACTTTCACATGAGCGGCATTCAGAACAGATGGGGCGAAAATACATCGATCCAAAGCGTCGCCATCCCCGTAAAATCAGCGCTTCACATTGCGATTTTGTGCACTCTTGGATAACTTTGTAATGGATGCTTTGGGTATTGCCTGCAATGTAGGAGCACGGCTCATGGAGCGCACACTCTTTTAGGAGGATGTCTTTATTCGTCGTCATCTTTGCGGCTAAGCGAGATGAGGACGCCTTCGATCATTTCATCGATATCCCCATCCAAAATATTACTGATGTTGGAATAAGGGATACCGGAACGGGTATCTTTGACTTGTTGATACGGTGCGAGGACGTAGGAGCGGATTTGGTGACCCCAGCCATTTTCACTTTTTTCGATACCATCCACTGCCGCTTGTTTTTTCTCCATCTCTAGTTCATAGAGACGGGATTTGAGCATTTTAAAAGCGGTCGCTTTGTTTTTGTGCTGAGAACGGTCGTTTTGACACTGTACAACGATCCCTGATGGGATATGGGTGATACGGATTGCCGATTCGGTTTTGTTGACGTGCTGACCTCCCGCACCTGATGCGCGGTAGGTATCGATACGGATGTCGCGGTCTTCGATCTCGATATCGATGTCATCATCGAGCTCAGGAGAGACCATGACCGAGGTAAAACTGGTATGACGTTTAGCGGCAGAGTCGTACGGGCTGATACGAACCAGACGGTGGATACCGTTTTCGTTTTTGAGGTAGCCGTAAACATTGACCCCTTTGATCAGAAGAGCGGCATCTTTGATCCCCGCCTCTTCGCCCGCTTGGTAGTCGAGCATCTCAACCGTAAAATCACGTCTCTCGGCCCAGCGGGTATACATACGAAGTAACATCGAAGCCCAGTCTTGAGACTCAGTTCCACCAGCCCCCGGATGGATAGTAACGATGGCGTTATGGCTGTCGTGCTCACCGGAGAGGAGAACTTCGACTTCCATCGATTTGACATTGTTTTCCAATGCTCCGGCATCGCTGAAAAGAGATTCGATGGTCTCTTCATCTCCCTCTTCTTTTGCCATTTCATACAAATCGA
>NZ_JBAQPS010000300.1:0-9345 GCF_049305995.1 Sulfuricurvum sp. | reverse complement strand
CATGGGCACTGCGAAAACTTTTAGACAAAGCACCGCATTATCAGAAGCTCTTAATTAAATTATTTAAAGTACTGGAACCAAAATTTGATGAGTTTGAGTAGATTCGTTCCATCAAAGTTTACTATATATTTAAGTGTAATTTTTTGATTTGGAGTGAGTAAGCTATAGATATAAGCATATGTATTAATAATCCCTTAATTAATTAGAGTCTCCCGGCCTTCTATGCTTTAATACGCACCTTTTCGAAAAACCATAACCATGACGGTTTGGAAAATAATCTTCAGATCTATCATCGGAGATTGTTTATCGATGTATTCCATATCGAGCGCCACACGCTCATCATAACTGATATCGTTACGACCACTCACCTGCCACAAACCTGTTACACCTGGCTTTACCGAATACAGCTTAATCGCATATTTTCCATATTTTCCTACTTCATCTTCGACAATCGGGCGAGGACCAACAACCGACATATCCCCTATCAAGGAATTAAAAAACTGTGGTAATTCATCCAAACTGCTTCGACGCATAAAATCACCAATCCCAGGCACCACCCTCGGATCAACTTTTAGTTTAAAATCTTTTTCATACTCAGCACGAATATCGGGATTTTCATCGAGTAATTTTTTCAACCGTTGCTCAGCATTGGGAACCATAGTTCTAAATTTATAGACACGAAAAAATTTTCCATCTTTTCCGATACGCTTATGTCCGAAAAATATAGGTCCTTCTGGTGAATTGTATTTTATCAAACCAGCTAGTATTACAAATATAGGAGATAACATCAACAATGTAAAAGCAGAAAACCAAAAATCAAACATTCTCTTCCCAATCAGTTTCATACTATTATGCTGAATACTATTATAAACTTCAAAGTTTTTTTCATTGAATTCAATATGACAACGATTTAAAAATTTGTTCGTAAATTCCGAAAAAATCATGATCTTAACACCATCATAATCGAGCTCTTCGAGAAAGCTTTTAAGCTTCAAAGAAGCCTTTTTCTCTAAATTCAGAACAACAAACCCAACTTCATGTTTAGAGATATAAGTTTTAATATTATCAATAATAACATCATCGACGTCGTGAACAATATCAACAAAGAAAATATCTTTGACTACACCATAGAGATGGTTTTTTTCTTCTTTGGTGATTTTGTATTTATTTCCTAAAATAATCAATCTTCAACCTTTATAAATAATACTCACAAATATACACTAACTATTATTAATTTCTCGAAAAATCATCCTCGACTTAAACAGTATCATCTTCATGCTTATGCTTCGAGTGATTCCTTTACAACTTATCCCACCATCTATGGTGCATACTAAACTTTTTTATCATCCACATAGGTAGCTTTTCATATTTTTGCCCTAACTTATAACCTAGATACTTCATACCATTTCTTACAAACCATTCAGGTAATAAATACCAGGCTCTATTATCAAGTAAATATTTTACCTCTGACTTTATGTATTTCATACCTTCACCCTCTGCTTTTCCGAACTCGTTTAATATCCAGTTTTCACATTTATGAAATACACCAATATCAAAATACCGTTTGAATTCTTGCCATACGGTATAACTATGACTATGATACACTTTAGCCTCGGCTGTATAAACAAGGCTATATCCTGCCAATATCATCTTGGCTCCAGTATACACATCTTCACCAAGTATCAAACCATCTTTAAAGCTTCCTGTTTTCAATAAAATATTTTTTCGATATGCTGTAAATGAATTTGAGAGTTGAGCAGTTTTAATCCCATACTTTTTTATATCTTCTTTAGTTCTAACTATTGTCTGATCCGAATAATTAAATTCCCTCAAATGTTTACCAAAAAGATTTGTATCACCATAGCTTAACTGTCTTCCATAAGCCCCACCAACCTTTTCATCATCAAATACTTTAATAATGTTTTCTATTGACTTGTCATCATAAGGTAAAGCATCTTGAGTTAAAAATACTACTATCTCACCTTTTGCAATTTGTGCCGCTTTTGCCCGCGTACCACCATGATCAAATTCATTTTGCGGTATCACTATCACATTATCAGTAAACTCTTTAGCTATCTCCACAGTTTTATCTTTTGATGATGAATCTATAACAATAATTTCATATCCATTTAGGCTTTGTTTTTGCAAAGATTCTAAAAGTTTTAATAGATAATTTTCAGCTTTATATGTTGGAATAATAATTGTAATTTTCATAGGATTTATTCTTTCTCCTTTATATACTTTTCTATTTTTGGCAATAATATTTTAAAAGTATCAACGTTTTCCATATCATCTTTAAGCCCTTCATAATCAGCATTTGGCATGTATATTGCGTTTAAAATATAGTGTGATTCTCGTTCAACATCAAGTTTATTGGCAAAATATGCGCTTCTTGAACCGTGGTCAGATTGAAGAATGATAATCCCATCAGGATCTTTCTTTTGAATATCTACTATTAAATCATGAATTTTATTCGTAGCATAAATATATTGTTCTAAATACACATTTTTATCAGAATAATTTTGTACATTATAAATTACTTGATGCTCACCGTTCTCCAAATATCGAAATGGTATATGTGGTAACAATAAATGTAAAAAAATAAACTGACTCTTATTATTAGTAAGATGGATCAATTCTTGAAATATTTTTTTGTCTCCATCATAAAATTGATTAATAACTTGTCTTCTTATATATACTTCTAAAATAGAATTTTGGCCAAGATATTCCAAAAATGGGTTTTTGTATTTATAGTACTTTTCATACCCTTGATTTGTATGCGTAAATAAACCAAAGGAAGCAATACTATAATCCAATGATATAAACTTTTTAAAAACCACATTCTGCTTATATAAGCTTAATCCAATACCCATATCAGCATTTGCGTTAACATATTTCATATTCAAAACAGATGGAATTGATATTATTGTTTTGGCAAATTTTGTATGACTATTTTCAGCAACAAAAAATCCATTTGTCGTCAAAAATTCTTTAAAATTATCATTGTCATATCCATATATCTGCTTTATGCTCCCAAATGCAGCATATTCATCAAGAATTATAAAATATACATTTGGCATAGTTTTACTTTTTGCTAATTGCACGTTAGATTCATTTCTTTCAATTTGTACTTCAAAACTCCATACTACATTTTTATAATTAAAACCAATTTGCAAAACAACCATGAACAATATAATTACAGAAAAAACATTTAAAGGTGGAGCGATGAAGTCATATCTATATAAACTTTTTTTCATCCATATCAACAATAAAATCAATAATAAAAAAACTAAAGGCAACAAATACTTAGTTTTAAAAATTTCAGGGTTTAATCCATAGAAATATTGTCTAAAAAGCCCAAAATAAAAAAACACCAATAAAAAAACTACTAAATAAAGTGCTGTTTTTTCTCTATCTTTAAAAAAAAGATTCAATAAATAAAATAAACAAACAACTAAAATCAAAGATGCGCAAGCATAAATAATTGCATCTAATAAAGCCAACTCTTGCATATTAGCAGCATAAAGTGATAATGCAGGATAAAAAGAAAGTAGGAATATATAAAACGGATATTTTATCATCTATTTTTTCTTCATTCTATATAATATTCTATCACTATTAACAACATTATCTTTATCTACAATTGTAAAAAACCCACTAAATATATCCTCAAAAACTACACTGTCATATTCATCAAATATATCTTCTCTAGAGCTCAGCATTCCTACGACCATGCTATCACTTTTTGGAACAAACTCGATAATGAGGTATTCACTAGATATTTTGGCAAATAATTCAGCTAGCTTACTCAGAGGTATTCCACTTGTGATTCTCAAATGATGTATCACTGCAAGTGCCAAAACGACATCAGCTTTCAAAGTACAAACCCTATGTATAAAACTTTCTCTTTCTAGATTATCGTAACCTACTGCTGGAGTTGGATTTGAGATATCTACTATCAGGGGCAATAAATTATGTACATTTTTATTTCTAATATAGTTTTTTTCCACAGCAAGAGTATCTATGTCACATGACAATACAAAACACTCACTATTGCTTGAAAATATCTCACTAAAAACTCCTGTATTTGCCCCTATATCGACTACTTTTTTTGGACTTATTTCATTTGCCCATTTTACAATCATCTCTTTTTTAAAGGAAAATGAATTATCAGTGTAATTATTACCATCATTGGAATAATAGTCTGACCATTCAGTTTTGTTTGTTTTTAACTTTAGATTTTTTATTATACTTTGAAGTTGGTCAATGATACCAAGTAGTCCGTATTTGGAAATTTTAACTTTTTTATCATCACTTTGCACTGAGTTATTTTCCATTTTTGCATGAAGATACAAATGAATAAATACGAGTGGACTAAACATTGCTGATTTTGGCAAAAGTTTTGTAGCCAATAATAACGGAATGCCATCTAAATTTAATAACATTAATTTATTGAGTGATAAATCAACTTTTGACATCAATAGCAAAGGTGCCAAAAAATGCCTACAAAATTGGCCATAAGCATTCCATCCATTTCCATTAGTATGCATTTCAAATGACAATGTATCTATAAATTCAGGAACCGAACCAACAAATTGAACATTAAAAGCACTAGCATCTTTCAATGTCATATCGTGTTCTAATGCTAATTTTTGAATATCAAGCGTTAACAATGCAGCATCTTTATACTGCGAAAAAGCCCATTCATATGGATACGTTATAAAGTTTATAGTATTCGGCTGAATGATAATTTTATCAGGATACTTTTTAATTTCTGTATGTGAGACTAACATATTTTTTGCTACTAGCTTATCATACAGTCCAGAAGTCATTAGCCTATCATACTCACAAAAATACTCTTGATTGATCTGACGATATACAGTTTCATCTTCTACAAATACAAACCCTGACGGGTCACGAAAAGAAGAACTATTTTTGTGCATTTCCATCATCTTCTTTTTCTGAGTTAAAAAAGCTTTTTATCTTAAACCAATATATTTTCATAGTATACCCAGCGGCAGCTACGCCCGCAACCAAAGCTTGTAACGCCATACTTGCAGTACCAGAGTCTATGTATGCAAAAAGACAAGAAAATGATAAACCTAATATCAACAATAATTTCATCTATACGAGTTCCTCATCTATATTTTATTTATACTATTTTTCATGACTATACTTACCTCATAACTTAAAATATTGCTTCTGCCAATCTATAGTTTCTAATATAGAGTCATGTAAAGTTGTATTTGATTGCCAACCCAAAAGTCCTTTAGCCTTAATTATCGATAACACATTTCTTTCTACATCATGTGATTTTTTTGGAATATATTTCCTTTCTACTCTAATATTTAATATCTTTTCAATTGTATCTATCAAATCATTGAGACTTACACCAACACCGCTTCCAATATTTATATTTCCACAGTAATCAATATTTAATGACTTTAAAAAAGCTCTGGCAACATCATCAATAAAAATATAATCTTTGATAATATTACCATCCCCCCAAATTTCAAATATTTGCTTATTTAATGCGTAATAAATAAACTTTGCAACTACGCCCTGTTTAGCATTTGGATCTTGCATGGGACCAAATGGATTGGATATTCTAAGTGAAATAAAACTCAAACCATAAAGTTTATTATACAAACCAAGATATTGTTCGCAAGTATTCTTAATAATGCCATAGGATGATATTGGGTTTGAGCATGTTTCTTCACTAATAAATTCGTCATTAATATTCCCATATATGGCACCACCACTTGAAGCATAAACAATTTTTTTAATATTTAATTCAACAGCAATATCTAAAATCGCAATTAAATGTAGCAAATTATTTTTTATATCAATGTCAATCATATTATTTGATGTAGCAGGTACTGTGGCAGAATAAAGATAGACAATATGTGAAATTTGATAGTCTAAAATTGCATTTTTAATAACTGTCATATCTTCCAAACTACATTTTATATTAATAACCTTTGATAAAGCAGTTTGCTGAAATCTTGAATCTCTCTCATCCAAAACGATAATGCTTTCTACTTCTGCATCTTCATTAAATATTGTTTTTATCCTTGAACCTATAAAGCCATTACCTGCAATTATTAATACTCTTTTCAAACCACTTCCCCTATAAACACATTCTCAAGAATCTCTCTAATAACTTCTTCACTGAGTAAATTTAAATTTCTATAATCTCGTTTAATATTTATATCTTGAAGCTTTTTAACATAAAAATCCAAATTTCTAAATTCATGAAAATCTAAATACTGAATATCATCTCCATCTATAAACTCCGTAATATACGAATATTTTCCAATAATCATTTTACAACCTGCTGCAAAAGCATCTAACTCTACTAAAGAAACTACTTCAAAATAACTCAAAGATATGAAAATATCAGCTCTACATAAATATTGATAATACTCATTTTTATTCAAACCACTTACTACTTCTACATTATTTATATTGCTTGCTATTTTCTTAAACAAATTTACATATTTCTTGTCTGTATCATTATAATTACCCACAAAAACAAACTTTTTATCTGGGTTAAGTTTTGCAATTTTTAAGACTACAATTTGATTCTTCCTTGATTCGATTCTACCTGCACACACGATAAGATTTTTTTCTTTTTCTAAAAAACACTCTTTTGTTTCATAGTAATGAGGCAAGGTCACAAAATTGCCTGTACATATATCCTTTTCAATTTCAAGAGCCTCAAGCTTTGAACTTGTAAAAACAAATTTAGCATTTAATATAATCTTTTCTTGCACTTTTCTAATGTCATAGTTACTTTTCAATGTTAAATTTTTTAAAGACTTTAGTACAGATAAATATTTTTCATATCTTACTGGATCATAATTGGATAAAAAAGAAATAAACTTTCTAATTCCAAAAGTCCCATTTTTTAAATAATTTAATATGCCTTCTTCTGGATGATGTAAGGTATAAATCACATAGGGTGTTTTTTTATTTATACAAATTTCTATTAAATCATAATAATACATAGGACGATCTATATTGAAGAAAAAAAGACAATCATAGCTATCTAAAATTGATTGATTTGTATAAACTTCACAGTTAAATCCTAATCTTTTTTCTAATAAGCCTTTATAATATAGCAATAAGCTGTGATCTCCTCCATGTTTATTTACAGCATCTAGTCTTTGAACAAATAAAATTTTCTTCATTTTTTCTTTTCTCCTAATTGTTCTATCTCAAATTTTTTAAATGATAAATTGTTTTTTTGAGCTGCCACCCCTAAGAATAACCATAAAAACATCATTGGCTTAAATGCTACAAAGTCATCTAGAAACAGAGCAGTAATTATCAATACTATAAGATAATAACTCATAAATTTGCAATATGAATAAAAATATCGATATATTTTAGATAAAAACCATATAAAAAATCCCAAGCCAATCAACCCTGTTTCTGTAAAAACACGAACATAATAACCATCAACCGCTAATGACGCGAACGATGGACCAGACCCGATTAATATAGCGATATTAGAGTTAAAAGTTATCATTACAAGATAAAGCCATCTAAAAACCCTAATCAATGTACTTGCATCACCATCATCAGACATAGCATTTATATTTAAGACTTCATATGCATTATAAAAATAACCCTCTCGTGTCATTTCTAATGCTTTAATCTCTTCAAGATAATTATCAAATAGTCCAAATATATCTGTTTGAAAAAGCAATAAAAAACGACTTAAAACTTCTATGTCTGAAATTCCTATTAATAAAATCATCGATAAAAGCCCGACTATGCTTACAATTTTATTTGATTTCCAAAAATAATTGTAAAAAATAACCACAAAAACTGCAAAAACCATAATTCTTGAAGCAGCCATTAAAACTACTATTAGTGCTAATAATGTAAATAGATAGTGTTTTTTAGATAAAAAATAAAATACCAAAAATGAACCAACCATTGCTGATTCCCATGGTCCACCCAAATTTCCTCCTGGTCTATTGTCAAAACTAACACCAATATTTAAAAGTAAAAATTTTTGTGCAAGCATAATAAATAATAAATATAAAAGATAAAAAATTAAAAATTTATCTATAAGCTCAGAATTTGTCAGATAACGTCCAATATAAAAAAAAATCATATATTCAATTAATCTTACAACATATAACACACCACCTAAATCAACATTACCTAATGCAAAATTAATTAAAAAACTAGCAAGGGAAAAAATAACAAAATAAAAATAATATTTTATTTCAGGATGTATAATCATTAAATCAACTTTTTTAATGATTAAAAAAGAAAATAATAAAATTAAAACAATATCATCAAGCCTAACACCATGTTCAAGACTTCCATTAATAGGAATTACCCCTATTTTAAAGCCAAAAAATACCCATAACATCGATAATGTCAAAAGAACACTAGCTTTATTATTAAAAAATAAAAGGGACAGTTTCATATTCGTTTTTTTATAACTTTAGCAGGGTTGCCAACAGCAATAGAAAATGGCTCAATAGATTTGGTTACTACCGAACCAGCACCTATCACAGATCCTTCACCTATTTTAACACCATCCAATATAATGGCATTGTTGCCAATCCAACAATTCTCTTCAACTATAATACCCTTACGTATGGTTCCTTGCTCTGCAATCGAATGATTTCCGTCTTCAAAAATATGGTTCTCTGCAATGAATTGTACATTGGCTCCAATTTGATTTCCAGATTTGATATGCAACAATCCGGCTGCACCCAAAATAGCATTAGGACCAATATACACATTTGAATCAATCATAATACCTTCGCCTAAATTGGATAAATCACTTGTAATTTGCAACCAAGCTTTTTCACGTATCGTTACTCTATCACCCAAAATCACCCCCTGCTTCGAAAGGCAATTGATGTAACAATCATCTGCGATATAACAGTTTTTACCGACAGAAAGTTTGTTTTTAAATACTATTTTAGTACGTGAACCAACGATAAACAAACCATCACATTTTTTTAATAAAAATTTATAGAAAATAAATTTGAAAATACCTGGATATAATTTAGCAAATAAATATTTTACAATATCAAGAATCCCAATACTGTTAAAATCAATTTGCTTATTGATCTTATTTAAGATATTGTTCATTAAAAATTTAATCATGAATTAATGTTTCTCTCTCATCTGTGCTCTATGTTGCTGAATAATAAGATCAGTATTATATTCTAATTTAATTTGTTCATAATACTTTACTATGTCTTCTGTGTATACATTATTTAACACTTTACGCAACGTTTCTTCAAGATTTTGTGGATCATTTAATTTAAATCTATTATACTCATACACATATTGCAGGGAGGGTATATC
>NZ_JBAQPS010000299.1:0-1656 GCF_049305995.1 Sulfuricurvum sp. | reverse complement strand
CTCGGTGAATCGTGATCCTGGGACATTAATTACTTATATCGGGTATCTATTGCTCGCAATCGGGATGTTTGGAGTATTAATCGTGAAAACGGGTCGTTTTGCTGCTTTGGGTGAGAAACTCAAATCGATCAAAGCCAAAAGTACCGTAGCAGCTTTGGCAGCTGTAGTTTTGGTGATGTTCAGTTCAACCAATGCAATCGCTGCGGATGATGAAAATCCAGTTATCAAAGTAGCAAAAGGGTTCGATAAAGCCCATGCCGATAAATTCGGTCATTTGATCGTCCAAGATGCCAGTGGACGTATGAAGCCGATGGATACCCTCAGCCATGAGATTTTAGCAAAACTCAACCGTAACGACACCTTTTTAGGCTTGACCTCAAATCAAGTTGTGTTGGGGATGATGCTCCGTCCCGATGCTTGGCGTGAGATTGCTATCATCCGTACGGGAGACAAAGAGGTTAATAAACTGATCGGTCTCCCCGAAACTGCCAAAACAGCGGCATTTTCACAGTTTTTTGAAGCACCGGATGAAATTTCAGGATACAAACTGGCTCAGTTAGTCGATGAAGCGAATCGTAAAGCACCCGGTAAACGGGATAAATTTGACAAAGCACTCCTCAGTGTCGATGAGCGTGTGAATGTCGCTTATATGGTTTATACGGGATCATTGGTCCGTATGTGGCCGAAACCTGCCGATAAAAACCACAAATGGGATGCAACCATCGAAGCGTTGCAATCACTAAGCCCGAAAGAGTCTGAAATCGTCCGTCTTTTGGCTATCGGTTATTTCGGCTCTATCGATGAAGCGATGAAAAGCGGTGATTGGAAAAAAGCGGATGAAGCATTAGGCCGTATCGATAAGTACCAACGTTTTGTGGGTGCGAGTGTTTACCCGAGCGATACGAAGGCTAAAGTAGAGATTCTCTATAACAAAGTAAATATTTTCGAACAACTATGGCCTCTGTATTTCGTAGTCGGGTTTACACTCTTGATCTTGTCGTTTATCAAAATCATCAAACCCGCTATCCGTGCGGAGTGGTTGAGTAAAGTCTCTTTTGCCCTTTTGGTTCTTTTCTTCGTTGCTCATACCGCTGGACTTGCAATGCGTTGGTACATTTCAGGACACGCACCGTGGTCGAACGGATATGAGTCGATGATCTATATCGGATGGGCGAGCGTATTGGCAGGGTTTATCTTCTCTAGCCGCTCTGTAATGACGATGGCGGCTACGGCGATCATGACAGGGCTTATCCTCTTTGTCGCTCATCTTAACTGGATGGATCCACAGGTGACAAACCTCGTTCCCGTTCTCCAATCGTACTGGCTCAGTATTCACGTTTCCATGATTACGGCGAGTTACGGTTTCTTAGGACTGGGAGCGTTACTAGGGATGATTACTCTCATCCTCTTTATCCTTAAAAAATCTGAGAATTCAAGACGTCTAAATCTAGCAATCAAAGAGCTTAATGCGATTAATGAGATGAGCCTTATCATCGGTTTAGTTCTCCTCACGGTCGGAAACTTCCTTGGGGGTGTTTGGGCAAATGAGAGCTGGGGACGTTACTGGGGATGGGATCCGAAAGAGACATGGGCATTGGTGACGATTTTGGTTTACGCTGTTGTTATCCACTTGCGTATGATCAAAGGTGCCTATAG
>NZ_JBAQPS010000298.1:0-4888 GCF_049305995.1 Sulfuricurvum sp. | reverse complement strand
ATAATAATTACAGAGAATGATGACGTTCGCCAATATTCGATTGACCAAGAAGATAGTCATTATGAGATTTGTTTACAAGATGGGAGTGAATGGTATGGTGGAAAATCCCCAGTATTTGAATCAGCAGAAGATGCATTCTTATTTGTACTAAAAATAATGAGTTGGGTAAACTCATCTATAAAAGAGATTAAAATAGATTACACTTTTCTTGATGAATCAAAAATAAGAGAATTATGTAATATAGCAGATATGACTGTACTTGTAACTAGATATTAAAAAAGAGGGAAGATATAAATGCAAAAAAAATCACAAGGCGTTAGTTTTATACTGACATTAATTTTTGGACCAGTTGGAATAATTTACTCCAGTGTTACGACCGCACTCATCATGTTTGTCGCTTATATAGTGATTCTTATGATGTCGATGGCTACAGATTCTTTTGGATTTGGACTTCTTTTGGCAACTATAGGTTCAATTGTAGCAGGCGTTTTTTCAGTGACTTCATATAATGAAAATTTAGAGGTAGAAGAAAAAAAACAAAAAGAAATGCATGAGGAAATGATCAAAAAAGCTATTGAAGATAACAAGCAAAAAGAGTTCATTCAAAAGCAAATGATAGAAGAAGCAGTGCAAGCACGTTTAAAAGATATGGATAAAAAATCAAATGATTTATCGGAGCCATTACCTGGTTGGATGGATGATGGATTGCCTCTAGAAAATGAAATCAAAAATTGAGGTAACAAAATATGCTCACTAAATTTTTATATGCACTTATGATTTTATCAGTGATTAGCACAAATATTTATGCTGATTATTTTGATGATGCATTAAATGCTTATGATTCAGGTAATTATATAAAAGCATTTGAATTGACGGAGCAAGGGTGTAATAATAATGATGGCCGTGGATGCGGATTTCTTAGTGAATTATACATGAATGGTCAAGGTGTGAAAAAAGATGTATTGAAGGCGACTGAACTTATCCAAAAGAGTTGCAATTTAGGGAATGCGTTTGGATGTACAAGACTTGGTAATATGTATGAAAATGGAGAAGGTATTTCTCAAAATTTAGACAAGGCTAGAGAGCAATATGAACAAGCGTGTAAATTAAACAATGCAAGTGGTTGTGTATCTCTCGGATTGATGTACTATACAGGAAAAGGTGTTAAACAAGATGTTGAACGAGGGAATATATATCAAGATAAAGCATGTAAATTAAATTATGGCACCGATAGTGGACTGGGATGTTTTTTGATAGGCGGGGCATATAATTCAAATGGCACTGGAGTTAAAAAGAATATTAAAAAAACTATAGAGTACTATGAAAAAGCATGTGATTTGAATTTCGACCAAGGATGCTATGCACTTGCAGGTTTACATGTATACGGGAAAAATGGAATATCTAAAAATTACAGTGTTGCAAAAAAATATTATTATAAATCTTGTCAACTTGGACAACAAGAAGGATGTACAAACTATACCCATATAATCAATAAGCGATTTGAATTACTCCCAAAACTTTCTGAGAGATGAAAAAAAGTTTAAAAACTGAATGTAAAAAGGAGCATTGTGATGATTAAAGTACATTTTCTTTTATCAGTATTTTTATTTATAGGATTCTCAGTTATTGGTTGTAGTCAAGACAATTTAGCTGAGGCACGTCAAGTTTATGACAAAAAAGATTATACAAAAGCTCTTAAACTCTATACTCAAGCATGTGATATAGGAAATGCTGAGGCGTGTAGTGTTCTTGGTGATATGTATAATGAGGGAAAAGGTGTAAAGTGGGATGACTCTAAATCTGTACAATTTTATACTCAAGCATGTGATGGTGGAAATTCTAAGGCGTGTAATAATCTTGGACAAATGTATACCGATGGTCGAAAGGTAACTATTGATAATTTTAAATCTTCAGAGCTATTTGCAAAAGCTTGTGAGAGTGGTAGTCCTGAGGGGTGTTATAACCTTGGTGTAATGTATGAAAAAGGACTAGGTGTAGAACAGGATAATTTAAAAGCCTTTAAAATCTTTTCAAAAGCTTGTGAGGCTAAGAATTTCGATGCATGCAATAAGATGGGACATATATATGAGAATGGGAATGTAGTAAAAAAAGATAATACTCAAGCAAAGAGATTATATTCAAAAGCAATTGAGTTAGCAAAAAAAACTTGTGCTACTGGAAATACTGTAGGGTGTAGCAGACTTTCTGAATTGATACGTGATGAAGCGCAAAGAAATGAATATGATAAAAAGTCTTTTGACAAGGCAGATGAAATTGACAAAAAATTAGTTAAGCTTTATATTAAAGCATGTAACGAAGGTAATCTCATAGCTTGTGCTTCTATACATGCTTATAGCGGGACAAATAATATCCAAGGAATGAAGTTATTAAATAAATCATGTGATGGTGGATATGCTGAGAGTTGTTTAGCTCTTGGGTTTGAACATAATCGTTTTGGACATGGTGAGGGAAATAGTGCAGGAAATATTGATTACGATCCGTTAAAAGCACGTCAAGCTTATTCAAAAGCCTGTAGTTTTGGAAATGCAGAAGGATGTTATAAGCTTGGTGAAGAATATGGCAGTAGTTATCCCAATGGAGCTGATATTCCAAATGCAATAAAGTTTTATGCAAATGCATGTGATAGAAATCTTAGCGATGGGTGTAATGCACTAGGAAGTATATATTGCGGCGATATGGAATCGGGTTTCAAAGGTAGCACATGGAGAAAGATCAAGCCTGATTATGAAAAAGCTGTTATATATTTTAGTAAAGCATGTTATGCTGGAGATACTGCAATATGTGAATTTTTAGGAAAAGTGTATGCTGAAGGGATAACATATGGAGGGATAAGTACAGAAATAAATTATTCAAAAGGAGCAGAACTATTTACTAAAGCATGTAATGGTGGAAATGCACAAAGTTGTGAGAAACTTGGAATAATGTATAGTGAAGGAATAGGCGTAAAACAAGATTCCTCCAAATCATTAAGCTTACATCAAAGAGCAAATATACTTAGTCTTCAAGATGAATGTTATCTTGGGAATCAAGAAGCATGTGATAGAATGGCAAATCAAGCAAAAGATTTGATTAAGTAATAGATCTTGGTTTAGATCATATATGCAAATCATTAGATTATAGGAATAAGCTCGATTCCGGATCTACCTTAAAGGGCACGTGAAGTCGGGAATGACGAAAAACTATAAAACCTCATACGCTTCTTCAATTACCTCTCTGCATGGTTAGATGCACGAAAATCAAAATGCGTTATAATATGAGCAATGAAATAGCGGGGTGAGCCATGCCGACATTACTGAGAGTGGATGGTTACCGATTTTTCTTTTTTAGTGATGAGCATTTACCGAAACATATACATATCGAGAAATCGGATAAGTATATGAGAATAGAGCTTGAGACGTTAAAAGTCACTGACAATTATCAAATGACATCAAAAGAGATACGAGAAGTTATACAGATTGTTGAAAAACACAAACAAGTTTTTTTGGAGGCGTGGAATGAATACTTTAATCAATAAGATTGAATTCAATACAAAAATTTTAGTTCATCTCGATAGCGGTGATGTGTTAAGTCTGCCGTATTCTTACACCAAACGCATTGAACAAAGCAGTGTATCACAACTTTTAAATTATCATATTATCGGTGGGGGAAGAGGCATTCATTTCGAGGATATTGATGAGGATATATCATTGGAAGGGATTATTGACTACAAACTCAAACACGAGCTTGTTTTGTCGCATTGTGCGTAGTAAATATCTATCCCCGCTTAATTGTAACTATAACTCCAACCGCTAAGCCCGTCTTTCGCCTCTTTGAACCCATCCGAATCGCCTAGAAAATCGATAATATGGAGCAGTTTCCACGGGATAGTGCTTGCTTCGGCGTCATCGATTAGATGACGCGGCATCGGTGTCTCTTGAGAGGTCATGGCAAAGGCGATCCGCTCCAGATTGCTGAGCAGATGGCTGGTTGCAGTGATGTTATGTTCTTTAGAAAATTTTTCCAAAATGAGAGGTTTTATATCTTCGGGGATAGGTTCAGAGGTGTTGAGAATAATACTAAAATGGATCGGATGGGCGTCTTTGACCAGCGATGGTGCTGCCATCATAATGTATTCTACTCCATCAAGGAGTTTTTCGATTTCATTATACGACAGGTAGCTTTGAATGTTGAGCGGTTTCATCTCTTGCATTAATTTTTTCCTTCGAGTATTTTAGTGAGGAGTGTGGACATACCGATGTGGAGGTTATAGTTCGTCACCGGAAAATCGACCATTTCATTATCGAGATTGACGTTGTAACTACTGAGATATTTTCCCAGTATCTCTAAATCGATTGGCTGATAGCTTTCGGTATCGATCTTAGTCCGAAGAAGTTTTCCCGCAGTGTTACTTTTCGCGAGGGTAAATGCGAGAGTTCTAAGACTAAGCAGGTCACACCAGCGTAAAAAAAGCTCGTGAGTAAGTTCCGAGCGGGGATTTCCCTCCGGATCAAAGAGGAGATGTTGTTCACGTAAAGGGATCAATGCACTTAAAACCGCTTCGCAAAAAGGGAGGCTTTTTTGACGCCAAAAGGGGGCTTCATCGCTTCGATCGAGTGCTGTGGAGACGGCACCAAGTATAGCCGATGATTCACCTGATTTCAATAGTGTATTCATAGTATGTAGAATCATTTACCTCTCCTTTTTTGGGTGTAACTTTAACCTTTTTTGTATAATACAGGTATTAACTCAAGGAGATTGTATGTTTGATAAAGGATGGATCACAAATTTTGTTTCAGTAGCATTGGTAGGCGTTTCCTATACTGTTGAGGGATTAGCAGGCTCAGCGCTACGAAGTGCGGGATTGTTTGCCCTTTCAGGGGCTGTGACC
>NZ_JBAQPS010000297.1:0-4541 GCF_049305995.1 Sulfuricurvum sp. | reverse complement strand
GATTGGACGAGTCTCCGATCACCGAAATTTTGATCGAAGAATCACTTCTGGGATGGAAAGAGTACGAGATGGAGGTTATCCGCGATCGTAACGATAACTGTATCATCGTCTGTTCCATCGAAAACTTCGACCCTATGGGTGTCCATACGGGAGACTCTATCACCATAGCCCCAGCCCTAACATTGACCGATAAAGAGTACCAGCGTATGCGTGATGCATCATTCGCTATTCTTAGAGAAATTGGTGTCGATACAGGTGGATCAAACGTACAATTCTCCGTCAATCCTGAAACAGGTCGTATGATCGTTATCGAGATGAATCCGCGTGTATCACGCTCATCTGCACTCGCTTCCAAAGCAACCGGTTATCCGATTGCCAAAGTGGCAACCCTCCTCGCAGTCGGATTTACCCTCGATGAGATCACCAACGATATCACCGGAACCCCTGCGGCGTTTGAACCGGTTATCGACTATATCGTCACCAAAGTTCCGCGCTTCACGTTCGAGAAATTCCCCGAAGCGGAATCGACCCTCACCACCAGTATGAAATCAGTCGGTGAAGCGATGGCAATCGGACGAACGTTCAAAGAATCAGTTCAAAAAGCCCTCTGCTCTCTTGAGACAGGTCTTTGCGGTTTCGACCCGATCGACGGAGATCTCGAATTTGTCAAACACGAAATCCGCCGCCCGAATGCAGAGCGTATCCTCTACGTAGGACAAGGGTTCCGTATGGGTCTTTCAAAAGAAGAGGTATTTGAACTCTCTAAAATCGATCCATGGTTCCTAACCCAAATCGAAGAGATTATTGCCCAAGAAAAACTGATCACAACGACAACTCTCACCGATGAGCCTCAACTTCGTCGTCTCAAAACCGAAGGGTTCTCCGATAAAAACATCGCGCGTCTTATCACCCTAAACGGTGGAAGTGCAAAAGAGAATGATGTCTACGAAGCACGCAAAGCTCTTAATATCATGTTTGAATACAACGAAGTCGATACCTGTGCGGCAGAGTTCGGTTCATTGACCCCATATCTCTATTCAACCACCAACATTACCCGTCTAGGACTTCAAGCACCACGTCAAAGTGACAAGAAAAAAGTGATGATTCTCGGCGGCGGGCCAAACCGTATCGGTCAAGGTATCGAATTTGACTATTGCTGTGTTCACGCCTCATTTGCCCTCAAAGAGATGGGGATCGAGACGATCATGGTTAACTGTAACCCTGAGACGGTATCTACCGACTACGATACCTCCGATGTCCTTTATTTCGAGCCAATCGATTTCGAACACGTCCGCTCCATCGTAGACGCGGAACAGCCTGATGGTATTATCGTTCACTTCGGAGGACAAACACCTCTCAAACTGGCAAACGGTCTCCATGCTATCGGTGCCAAAATCGCCGGAACCTCTGCGGAAGTGATTGACTTAGCAGAAAACCGCGAGAAATTTTCAGCATTTGTCGTTGAGCAAGGGCTAAAACAGCCTGAAAACGGTATCGCTATGACGAAAGAGCAAGCCTTCGCCGTTGCTGAAGAGCTTGGTTATCCGGTTCTCGTACGACCATCGTATGTTTTGGGCGGACGAGCTATGCGTATCGTCTACAACGAAGATGAACTCCGTACCTATATGGATGTTGCAGTATCGGTGAGCAACGATTCTCCTGTTTTGGTTGATAAATTTCTCGATCAAGCAGTTGAGCTCGATGTCGATGCGATCAGTGATGGTACCGACGTCTATATCGGCTCCGTTATGCAGCATATCGAAGAGGCGGGGATTCACTCAGGAGACAGTGCGTGTTCACTCCCTCCGGTAAGCCTCAGCGCAGAGCTTCAAGCGCAGGTTGAGCAACAAACCAAAAAAATCGCATTGGGTCTCGGTGTTATCGGGCTTTTAAATATCCAATACGCGATCTACCAAAACGAGGTTTACCTCATCGAAGTAAACCCTCGTGCATCACGTACCGTACCGTTTGTCTCCAAAGCGACCGGAATGCCGCTCGCGAAAGTCGCAACTCGTGTTATGGTGGGTGATACACTCCGTAATGCCCTCAAATTCTACGATAACTACAATGTTGTTATGGAAGCGGATGGATTGCTCAAACCGCGTCTCAAAGGGCACGTTGCGATCAAAGAGGCGGTATTCCCGTTCAACAAACTCTACGGTGCCGATTTGGTTCTCTCTCCTGAGATGAAATCAACCGGAGAAGTTATGGGGATCAGCCAAAACTTCGGAGTCAGCTTCGCGAAAAGCCAGCTTGCCGCAGGAAACAAAATCCCGACATCGGGAACCTGTTTCCTCTCCTTTATCGAAATGGATAAAGCTCACGCCCCTGAAATCGCACGCGGATTGTACAACCAAGGGTTCAAACTTGTGGCAACACGCGGTACCCAAAAGGTGATCGAAGCGGCGGGAATCCCATGTGAAGCCGTTCTTAAAATCTCTGAAGGACGTCCGAATATTGAAGACGTGATGAAAAATGGAGAGATCTCTCTTGCTATCAACACGTCCGATAATAAAACATCGAAAAAAGATGCCGAGCAAATCCGTCAAATCGTATTGCGAATGGGAACACCGTATTTTACGACTCTCAGCGCAGCGCGTGCTGCTATCGAAGCGATGGGGCACATGAATGATGACAGTTGGATGGAACCTCATGCCCTCCAAGATTATCTTATCCCTTAATCTATGGATAAAATTTTCCTCGCCCAAACCGACACCACCGTCGGTTTTCTCTCACAAAACGCTAAACGCTTAGAAGAGATCAAAATGCGCACAGGAGATAAACCCTTTCTCAAAGTCTATGCCGAGCTTAAAAACCTTAGCCGTGATATCCGCATCCCTTCCCTCCATAAGCACCGTGTACGTCACAGTAAGAAAACAACCTTTGTCGTCAAAAACCAAGCGTTTCGCTATGTCAGCACCCCTGAACACGCGGCTCTTATAAAGCCATACCGATGGCTCTATTCCACCTCAGCCAACGAAAGCGGAAAAAGCTTTGATGAAATATTTTGTCGATCCGTCAGTGATGTTATCATCGAAGATTATCGCGGACTTCAAGAGCAAAGTGCCTCGAAAATCTTTTTACTCAATGCAACCCACTTAAAACAATTACGATAGGAGATTTACTATGAAACATTTCACGTCAGCCAAACATATCATGATGGGAACCATGGGACTTGTCGTCCTTAGTGCCCTAAGCGGATGCCAAAGCGCACCGGAAGAACAACCATCAACTGTCCAAGCAGAAGGGCAAAACAAATTTCTCGTTGTTGAGCAACTCAGCAGCGGAAAATATGTCATTGTCGAAGAGATGCCAACCACCGGGCCTAGCCGTGCGATCATCAAAGAGACCGACGAGAACGGTACCGTACATGAACGAGTCATGAGTGAAACAGAGATGAAAGAACTCGCCGATCAAGAGTACAAAAAAATGGAAGAGGGAAAATCAGAACTCAACGCAGAACCTCAAGGTGAAGGGATGGGTCTAGCCGGAACGATCCTAGCAGCTGCCGGAGGAGCATTGTTAGGTAACATGATAGGAAATGCGTTGATGAATAACAAAAATGTTCAAAGACACCAAGAGACTTCCAATCGCTCGGCGTATCACCGCTCTGCAAGCGGGATGAACAACAATGCTGCATCAAATACTCAGAAAAAAAGCTATTTCGGAAACTCAGCGTCTAGAAGTACCTCTTCTAGCAGTAGTTTCGGAGGATGAGTATGGTATCGCTTCAAAGTATCAAGCCTATTGATGATCGTACCTTAGAGCAATTTGGATTCGCTTGGCACACGGATAGTGATGAGAGCAAATACATTGCTGATGAACTCGTCGTTGTCACTGACGCTGAAGCCGAAGCCTACTATGAAGCGGCCAATGAACTCTACGATATGTATGCTACGGCAGCCCAACACATTATCGATAATAATCTATTTTTTGATCTCGGTATCCCTTTTAACCTCATCGACACCATCAAAAAAAGTTGGGAAAACGATGTCCACTGGCATCTTTACGGACGATTTGATCTTGCAGGAGGGATCAATGGAACACCGATCAAACTGATCGAGTTTAATGCGGATACTCCTACAGCTCTTTTTGAAACGGCTATTTTACAATGGGCACTTCTCAAACACAACGGCATGGATGAAGCGCGTCAGTTTAACAACATTTACGAAGCTCTAAGTGACAACTTCCGCCGTCTTGTCACCCTGTTCGATGACCCGAGTGAGTTTGAAAAACATTATGATGGATGGAAAATTCTCTTTAGCTCTATCAGCGGCAATATCGAAGAGGAACAAACCGTTCGACTGCTGCAGCAAATGGCAATCGATGCGGGATTTGAGAGCGGATTCGAGCCGCTAGGTGGAGTAAAGTTCGATGATGAGGGGATATATGATTCTGCCGAAGAGCCTTATGAGTATTGGTTTAAACTCTACCCATGGGAAGATATCGCTATCGAAGAACCAGAGTTAGCAACACAGCTCACTACAATCATGAACAACCAAAAGGCAATTATCCTCAATCCTGCCTACACACTCCTCTTC
>NZ_JBAQPS010000296.1:0-3650 GCF_049305995.1 Sulfuricurvum sp. | reverse complement strand
CCCTCTTTCTTCTCTTCCTGAGCCTTCTCACCCATTTGAGCACTTCCACTCACTTCGTTAAGTTCGATGGTATACCCTGTTAACATCGATGCAAGACGGATATTGATACCACTTTTTCCGATTGCTTTGGATTTTTGATCGCTAGGGAGGGTGACGATCGCTTTTTTATCACCATTTTCATTCTCTTCCACGACAACGGCGCTGATAATAGCAGGGCTCATCGCGCGGGAAATAAAGAGCTCTGGAGATGAGCTGTATTCGACACAGTCGATATTTTCTCCGCAAAGCTCTTCACTCACCGCATTGATACGGACACCGCGAACTCCGACGGTTGCTCCAATCGGATCGATTTGTGGACGGTTGGTATAGAGAGCGATTTTCGCACGCTCACCAGGAATACGGGCACATTTTTCGATGACCACGATACCGTCTTTAATCTCAGGAACCTCGAGTGCTAAAAGTTCTTCGAGAAATTTAGGAGCGGTACGGGAGAGTTCCATAGAGATACCGTTAGCTTTATCGACATGAACGCGACGAACAATAGCGCTAACGATATCACCTACTTTAAACTTTTCACCTTTGATACGGCTTTTCATCGGCAAGACGGCACGAATTTCATCAATTTCAATGGTAGTATTTTGGTCGTTATCGACACGAGTAACACGACCGGAAACGATTTGATTGATTTTACTTTTGTATTTGTCATATAGTTCGTTTTCAACGAGGCGCTGAATATGAAATTCAATTTCACGGTGTAGTGTTGCGAATGCGCTTCGTCCATAGCTTTCGATATCGTGTTCCATTTGGAGCTGATCGCCGATCTCAGCTTCGTCGTCGATCTCCAATGCAGCTGTGATACCCATGTAGGCACCTGCATCTTCCCCGAGAATCTCAGGAGAATGATCGGCGACAACAGTAATGATTTGACGAAGTTTTACTTGCTTACTACGTTCATCAATATCGGCTTCAAAGGCAAAAGTTGGATTGATAATCCGTTTTGCGGTTTGGATAAATGAGGTTTTGATTGCCTCTTGAACGTTTTCACGGCTAAGCCCTTTTTCGCTGGCAATTGAATCAATAATATCTAAAATATTTTCCATAGGACTATCCTCTTTGATGATGGTAACTCATAAAAAATTGATGATTACGGGGAAGCTTTTTTTATGAAGGATATGTATTATACATAAATTTCTCTTAATGCGATATTTATCCTATCCCCGCTATAATCCCCCTATTATCAAGAACTCTATAAAAGGGAAAATCATGGAACTTAAACTCGCACGCAGCGAACACGATACTAAACCAAAGAAAATCGATCTCAAAAAAATCACAGAGATGGTAGAAAAAAGCAACTCTTCTATCCTCTATTTTGATCGTGAAAATTCACACAAAGATCTTTTGGCTCTTCAAGATCATTTTGAAGGGGAAGGTAAAAGTTTTTACATGCGCGAAGTAAAATTCGGTCTTTCAGCAAATGAATACATGTACGAAGTACATATTTTATAGTCTGAATGAGTAAGAAACTTTTTATCGAGACGCTAGGATGCGCGATGAACGTGCGCGATTCTGAGCACATGATCGCAGAATTGAATGCTCACGAGGGGTATGTTCTCACCGATGATGCAAGCGCAGCTGATCTAATCCTCATTAATACCTGCTCGGTTCGTGAAAAGCCGGTACACAAGCTCTTCTCTGAACTCGGTGTCTTTAACAAACTCAAAAAAGCAGATGCTAAAATCGGTGTATGCGGATGTACAGCGTCTCATTTGGGTAAAGAGATCATCAAACGTGCACCGTACGTAAACTTCGTTCTCGGTGCCCGTAACGTTTCCAAAATTTCCGATGTACTTCAACGTGACAAAGCGGTTGAGATTGAGATCGATTATGACGAGTCTCAGTTTGCGTTTAAAGATTTTCGTAGCAGCCCCTACAAAGCTTATATCAATATCTCTATCGGATGTGATAAACAATGCACCTTTTGTATCGTCCCTAAAACGCGTGGGGATGAAATCTCGATTCCTGCCGATCTGATCGTTGCTGAAGCGCGTAGAGCAGTCGAAAACGGAGCGAAAGAGATTTTTTTGCTCGGTCAAAATGTCAACAACTACGGCCGTCGTTTCTCGGGTGAGAATGAAAAAATGAACTTTACGGGGCTTCTTCGTCGTGTGAGTGCGGTGGAGGGGTTAGAGCGTATCCGTTTCACCTCTCCCCATCCACTCCATATGGATGATGAGTTTATCGAAGAGTTTGCTCGCAATCCGAAAATCTGTAAATCGATGCATATGCCGCTGCAAAGCGGATCGACTGAAATTCTCAAAGCGATGAAGCGGGGATATACCAAAGAGTGGTTTTTAAACCGTGCACGCAAATTGCGTGAATTGGTTCCCGATGTGAGTATCAGTACCGATATTATCGTGGCGTTTCCGGGTGAGAGCGATGAGGATTTTGAAGAGACGATGGAGGTTCTAAATCAGGTTCGTTTTGAGCAGCTTTTTAGTTTTAAATACTCTCCACGCCCGTTGACGGAGGCGGAAAAAATGGAGGAGGTTGACTCAGAAATTGCTTCTGATCGCCTCGATCGTCTTCAAGCACGCCATGATGCGATACTCGATGAGATGAAAGCGGTCAATCTGGGTAAAATCATTGAGGTTTATTTCGAAGAGCTACGCAGTGACGGATTTGTTGCCGGGCGGAGTGATAACAATCTCTCGGTAAAAGTTAAAGGCTCTGAAGAGTGGCTTGGAAAAATCGCTAAAGTAAGAATTACGGAGGTTTCACGCAACATCCAGTATGGAGAGATCATTGCGTAAAGAACTTCTCCGCAAACTTGCATTGTGGTTTATCCCCCCTATTGGAACACTTTTGATTCGTCTTATCTACCTCAGTAATATAAAACGGTTTCATCTTCCTAAAACTATCCCCTCTGAACCGATTATTTTTGTCTTTTGGCATGGGGATTTACTCATGCAACCCTATCTTTATTACCAATTACGAAAAGTTCAAAAAGTAAAAGTGTTAATATCAGATCATTTTGATGGTCAGCTGATTGCGCGGATTATACGTTTTTTTCATTTTAGGACGATTCATGGCTCTACTACACGAGGGGGTGCCAAAGTTTTGATTCAAGGGCTTAAATCACTTTCGGAAGGGTATGATATCGGGATTACTCCTGATGGTCCGAAAGGACCTCGTCATGAGATGAGTGACGGTGCTGTCATTATGGCGCAAAAACGCCATGCTAAAGTGATCGTCTACAGCTGTATCCCTTCAAAGTATTGGCAGTTGCCGAGTTGGGATCGTTTCACGGTTCCTAAACCGTTTGGAAGACTCGATTTTTATGCTTCGGAGCCAATCGATGTGGACGGATTGGAAATGAAAGCAGCAAAAGCGCTAATCAAAGAAAAATTGATGGAACATGTACTTTAAGGTGCTGCAACGATGAATGAACTCCATCGTGCCAAGGAGGAATTTTTAAAATATTTAGATGGCATACGGGGATATTCAGCACTTACTATCCAAAGTTATAATGATTCAATCGATGCAATGATTCATTCCGCAGAAATAGAGGAAGAATTGGAGGTATTGTTGATTAATCTGATGCCTTTACGCCTTAAAATCGCTTCACTTAATGCCAAATCGATCGCTTCTAA
>NZ_JBAQPS010000295.1:0-2698 GCF_049305995.1 Sulfuricurvum sp. | reverse complement strand
GATAAAGATGTTACCATATCAGAATCTTCAAGAAGCGAAAGAGTACGATACACCGTAGCAATACCAGTATTGAGCTCAGGATGTTTTTGTTGAATTAAATGATGAAGTCCTTCAGGCGTTAGATGTTCATCGGAGTTATACAACATTTCTAAAATTACTTCACGCTGAATAGTAAATTTAAGACCATTCGCTTTCAAAAGTTGTTTAAAATCACTCAAAAGTTTCGCATATTCTATTGTTCTTTCCGTGAAATTTGTATAGTGACTCATAAAGTTATTTCTCCTTGGTTAAACTATTGGATTCACTTCCATTAATATCTATCATCTTAGTAACACCATCGGTTTCAATGTGAAGAATAAAATTTCCGGTTGAAAGCATAGGTTTATAAAAAAAACTGTTTGACATTTTTTCTTCAAAATTTTCTTTAATTGCTGTAACGCTAAATAAAGCATAAACAATAATTGAAAAAATAAAGAAAAACTTACTGCTTCCGACAATAAATCCTAATATTCGATCCAAAGGATCTAATCCACTCAAAGAACTCAATTTTTTAAACCCTACGCCTAATGTAACCATTAAAAGCCAAAAAATACCAAGAGCAAAAATAAACCCTATAAGATTAACAGCGGTTGCTGTTTCAAAATGAAAAAGTGTGTCACTTAAAATTTTACCGATAACGCCACCGATATGTGAAGCGACGAATACTCCTCCCACAATCCCAGCCAATCCGAATACTTCTTTTGAAAAACCGTTCAGTAACCCTTTTAAACCTAAAAGTAAAATAAGAGAGCCTACAGCAACATCAAAATAATTCAACTCCATTAAAACTCCATTTCCAAACGATCTTTTCCATTACTTTTTGCACGATATAAAGCTGTATCTGAACGTTCTATGATCAAATCCATTGAATCTCCCTCTATAACTTTGGTTAAGCCAATGCTCAAGGTTACCGAGATTTGCTGATTTTGGAAAAGAGGTTTATTATTCCGACAAAGGTTAAGAAGTCGATCAGCCACTAATCGTGCACCTTCTAAATCTGTTCGATTAAGCAAAATAATAAACTCTTCCCCCCCGAAACGGTAAACTTTATCACCTTCTCGAAGCGTTTTTTTGAGTAATTTAGCAACAAAGATAAGAACTTTATCCCCAGCAATATGACCAAAAGTATCATTGATTACTTTGAAATCATCTATATCAATCATCAAAGCAAAAACATTAAAAGCAACTATTTTATTAATCAAAAGTTTTTTTAAATGTTCTTGCAGTGCATATCGGTTATAAACATTAGTGAGCGGATCAAGAGAGGTCTTCATTTCCAATGATTTTATTTGTTTCATGAGTACATAAATCATATCATTTGCACGAGAAACTTCATCACTTAAATGACTTTGGATCTCACTGAATTTTTTAGTTATTTTTCCAAAATCGATCAATGTTGTATCGTCAGCTATGCCAATAAGTTCAGCTTGTTTTTTACTAATTTCTCCAATTTTTGCATTGCTTTCCGAATAGGACTCTATACTTTTTTCGGCAAGAATTTTATATTCTTCTGTTGTTGTATTTCGATATGTTAATAAATCAACTTCTCCGGCGATATAAGAATCAAGCACTTCACGTGTTGCTATGGCAATGAACTCAGCAAATTCGATCGGGTCTATAGTCTCTTGATGCTTGCCGATGGAATCGACTTGAATAGAGAGTGCTTGACAAAAGTGTACCAATAATGGGTTGACGTGATTGGTTTCCACCATAATTGCCTTAAAAAAGAAGATATATAATCTAAATACAATGTTCAAACTCCCTTGATTACCTTGAAAAAAGTGAGAAATTGAACTTGTTAAATCTAATGCCATTATACTTTTTCAAACATAAATCTAACTTTTGCTCTTCTCAATCAGTCCTCTTTTAGAATAAATGGATAAAATTCGTCCACTAACAATTATGGTGCAATGGCACGCAGGAGATGATATGAGCACATGGAATCGATCAAGCTGGAGAGAAAAACCGATCAAACAGCAGCCTACTTATCCTGATATGGCAATTTTAGAACAAATTGAATCACAACTTCGCAACTATCCTCCTCTCGTTTTCGCAGGTGAAGCGCGTACCCTTAAGAAAAGTTTGGCAGATGTATGTGAAGGGAAAGCCTTTTTGCTCCAAGGGGGCGATTGCGCCGAGAGCTTTTCCGAGTTTCACGCACATAATATTAGAGATACGTTCAAGGTAATGATGCAGATGGCTGTTGTTATGACCTTTGCAGGAGGCGTTCCTGTGGTCAAGGTAGGGCGTCTTGGTGGACAGTTTGCTAAGCCACGTTCTTCAGATATGGAAACGATCGATGGAGTTAGTTTTCCTAGTTATCGTGGAGATATTATTAATGGTGTTGAGTTTAGTGAAGCTGCTCGCATTCCTGATCCCTACCGTATGGTTCAAGCGTATAATCAATCTGCATCTACCCTTAATTTGCTCCGTGCTTTTGCATCGGGTGGATTGGCTGATCTACATCAAGTTCATGCTTGGAATTTGGGTTTTGTAGGGCAAAATGAAATGACCAAAAAATACGATGAACTTTCAGGTCAAATCGATGATTCTCTCCGTTTTATGGCAGCATGTGGTATTACTTCCGATACTTACCATACCTTACGTGAAACTGATTTTTATACATCGCATGAAGCACTGTTACTGAATTACGAAGAGG
>NZ_JBAQPS010000294.1:0-3019 GCF_049305995.1 Sulfuricurvum sp. | reverse complement strand
CCGAGCGAACACACATGAAACCAAATATCATGCGGTTGGAACGGGGGATTGTTAATTCCAAAAAAACGGGATGGAATCGAATCACGATATTTCTTTTTAAATGAAAAAAGGGTTAAAAGAGGGAGGGCAACGACGTAAAATAACGTCGCGACCAAAGTATAAAAAAGGTCGAAAAGTACGTTACGCACCGATAGCGTCAGAAGGCTCTAAAAATAAAATACGACCGCAGTGAGGACACATGGTGATCTCTTCGCCTTTGATAACATCGGAGTACACTTTGTCGCTGATTGCCATATAGCATCCCATACACGCTTGATTGCGTACCGGTACAGCTGTCGTATTTTTCGCCCAGCGGCGGATTTTTTGGTAGAACGATAACCCTTTTTGATTCATAGCACCCACTAAAACTTCTTTACGAGCAAAAACTTCCTTGCGATCTTCATCAATACGTGCCAATTTAATATCGACATCTACTTTTACCGTAGAAAGAATCCCTTCGATTTCAGTTGCTTTGATTTCAAGCTCATCAATTTTATTTTGTTTGTGATCGATCAGTTTTTCTAAACGTTCAATCTCTTCGTTGGCAAAGCTCACTTGCTCTTTTGCGATCTCTTCTTCGAGTTGAAGCGATTTCATTTCACGCTCTGTTTTTACTTCAGCACTTTTACGACCGTTCTCTTCGAGTTTTGCGGAGAGTTCAGCTAAATGAAGCTCATTTTTGTGCTTTTTAATCTGCTCATCTTTAATCTCCTGCTTAAAAGCATTAATGTCAGTGATGATACTATTTTTAGTAGCTAGAAGTGCATCATATTGAAGATTTGCTTCTTCAATTTGCGGTTCAAATGCATCGATCTCTTTATCAACATGAGAGAGCTCGATTAATTGTTCAAGGTGTTTGTTCATACGGTTCCTTTTGGAGTTACACGATTACCTAATTTTAGCTCAAAGATAGGTGAAGGGGTTCTTAGATGATGAAATTATAACACTCAATCCTAATTTTTCCAAATGTCCCCCTAAAACCTCACCAAAATAGCGTTCACTTTCATAATGTCCGATGTCAATCATCGATAATCCTAACGACTTAGCCTCCATCGCATCGTGATATTTGATATCTCCGGTTAAAAAGCAATCGGCTTCAATCTTTCGTATCAACGAAGCACCTGATCCTGTAACCAATGCGCACGTTCGAATATATTCATGACATTTCACCCCACGGGTATGGGGGAGCCCCAATGACAGCTTAATCTTTGCGGTGAACGTGTCATAAGACTCATTCACTCCGAGATAGGATACAAACCCCTCTTTGGCAATAATGGGATACCCTAAAATCTCCGTTGCGACATAGTCATTAAGATGCGTTTGGTCGAAGTTGGTGTGCATGGCGATATTACTGATGTTTTTTCGGATCATCGGGGCTAGTATCTTTGCCGGATATTGATTAAACTGGAGTTGTTTTAATTCGCCAAAAATGATCGGATGGTGGGTAATCAAAAGGGAATTTGTAGGAATAGATTCGATCAACTCTTCATCCATATCAATACTTAATACCACATGAGTAATTTCCTGTGCAAAATCGCCGACCAAAAGACCGGAGTTATCCCATATCTCTTGCAGTGCAAAGGGAGAGAGTTCATCAAGGTAGCTGTAAATCTCTTTTACCGTCATTTTTCATAACTCCTTTTATGCCGTTTGAAACGAACATGAACCGCCTGTGAACCCGAAAGAGGATCGGAATATTTAAATTCAAACTCTCCCAAACTTTCGATCAAATCAAGCAGTTTTTTAAAGCCGTAACTGCGCGGATCAAATTCAGGAGATTTATTGATCAAGTTTTGCCCGATCGATCCTAAATACGACCATCCCGCTTCGTTGGTCGTATCTTCGACTGCATTACGCACCAAAGCCAAAAGAGCTTTATTGTCCCCTTTAATTTTTGCCGTGACAGATTCTTTGTGATTTGTCGCTCGTCGGAGATTTTCGGTATAAATAAATTTGTCGCACACTCCGATAAAGGCTTTAGGGGTTTTTTGTTCCCCAAATCCGTAAACCTTAATCCCTGATTCACGGATGCGGCTGGCAAGACGGGTAAAATCACTGTCACTGGAGACAATGCAAAAACCGTCAAAATTTTTCGTATAGAGCAAATCCATCGCATCAATAATCATCGCGCTATCCGTCGCGTTTTTCCCAGTTGTGTAAGCAAACTGCTGCATCGGATGGAGACCATGTTCCAAAAGAATACTTTTCCACCCTTTGAGCTTTGCATCAGTCCAATCACCGTAAATCCGTTTAACACTAGCAATGCCATGTGAGGCGATTTCGTCCATCAATCCCGCGATAATAGAGGGTTGCGAGTTGTCTGCATCGATTAAGACGGCAAGCCGTGCCTGATCATCGATCATTGTGCACTCCCTAGTGAAAGAAGAGCCTCGCGTGCTTGAGGAAAATCACTTTGGAGCTCTAATGCACGTTTATACATCACTCTAGCCTCGTCAATTTCATTCATATCAACCAATAAATTGGCATAATTATAAAACGTCTGCGCATACGCATCATCAAGCTCTATTGCTTTTCGATAATGATCCTGAGCACGTTCATACGCATTTTCAGAGCGGTACAAAGATGCAATAGCATTGTGGGTTAAATCATCGTTTTCATCGAGTTCCAATGATCTCTCATACAATTCGATTCCCTTCAGACGGTCTCCACTTTTCGCGGTGACAAATGCAAGTTTATTTAAAATTTCAGTATTATTTGGTTCAATACGTGAAGCCTCTTCAAGTGCTAATCTTGCATTTTCGATCTCATTTTTCTGATAGGCTATATCCGCTTTTTCAACCAAATCATTTACAGATACGATTTTTGAGCCTTCCTGAACTTCTACTGTTTTTGTAGATGAATCCTCCAAGGTTTGAACATGACGATAGATTTGATATGCGAAAAAAAGTGTCGCACCTAGCATTAAAATTTGAAATGTAGACATAGTGTTCCTTTTGTGTAATCATAAGTATATTATAAT
>NZ_JBAQPS010000293.1:0-8577 GCF_049305995.1 Sulfuricurvum sp. | reverse complement strand
CTTATTCGTAAAGAGCGACAAGCGGTAGTGAAAAAATCAAAATCACCCGCTTTGGTGTCATGCCCACAACGTCGTGGTGTATGTACTCGTGTATATACTACAACCCCTAAAAAACCTAACTCCGCGCTTCGTAAAGTTGCTAAAGTTCGTTTGACTTCAGGGTTTGAAGTTATTAGTTATATCGGTGGTGAGGGTCACAACTTGCAAGAACACTCAATCGTATTGGTTCGTGGTGGTCGTGTAAAAGACTTACCAGGGGTAAAATACCATATCGTACGTGGTGCTCTCGATACAGCGGGTGTTAAAGACCGTAAAGTATCTCGTTCTAAATACGGAACGAAAAAAGCTAAGGCTAAAAAATAGTCAACTAGTCTGACAAGAATCGGTTTTTGATGACCGTTTTTTGAGTAAATGAAAAAAACATTGAAGGAAACATTATGAGAAGAAGAAAAGCGCCCGTTCGCGAAATTATGCCTGACCCAGTTCACGGATCAAAAATTTTGACAAAATTCATCAACAAAATCATGTGGGATGGTAAAAAAAGTACTGCTGAGAAAATCATGTACGGTGCTTTAGATATCATGGGTTCACGTGGTGAAAAAACCGGTATCGAAGTATTCAACACTGCGATTGATAATATCAAACCGGTCATCGAAGTAAAAAGCCGCCGTGTGGGTGGAGCGACCTACCAAGTTCCAGTAGAAGTTCGTCCTGTACGCCAACTTTCTCTTGCTATCCGTTGGTTAACCGATGCGGCACGCAAACGTAACGAGCGCACTATGGCAGAGCGTTTAGCAAATGAGTTATCAGATGCTGCAAATGACAAAGGTTCGGCGTTCAAAAAGAAAGAAGATACTTACAAAATGGCTGAAGCGAATAAAGCGTTCGCTCACTATCGCTGGTAAGATTTGTAACCTTTTGATAACCCTCTCGGGTTATCATTCCCCTATCCACTATAAACTCTATTAAGGGCTATTTCATGGCAAGATCCCATAAACTTGAAGACGTAAGAAACATCGGTATCGCCGCTCACATTGATGCGGGTAAAACGACAACAACTGAGCGTATCTTGTTCTACACCGGTGTATCACACAAAATCGGTGAGGTTCACGAAGGTGCCGCAACTATGGACTGGATGGAGCAAGAGCAAGAACGTGGTATCACGATCACTTCTGCTGCAACAACCTGTGAATGGAACGGCAAACAAATCAATATTATCGATACTCCGGGCCACGTTGACTTCACGATTGAAGTTGAGCGTTCTATGCGTGTACTTGATGGTGCTGTAGCGGTATTCTGTGCTGTTGGCGGTGTTCAACCACAATCTGAAACAGTATGGCGTCAAGCAAACCGTTACGGGGTTCCTCGTATGGTTTTCGTTAACAAAATGGACCGTACAGGAGCTGACTTTTACAACGTAGAAGAGCAAATTCGTGCACGTCTTAAAGCAAATCCTATCGCTATCCAACTTCCAATCGGTGCTGAAGATCAGTTTAAAGGGATCATTGATCTCGTTAAAATGAAAGCAATTCTTTGGGACGAAGATGCGGCAATGGGTTCAAACTATCATGAAGCAGAAATTCCTGCGGATATGGTAGAAATTGCAAATAAATACCGTGCACAAATGATGGAAGCGGCGGCTGAGGGTGACGATACTTTGATGGAGAAATTCTTCGAAGAAGGTGAACTTAGCAACGAAGAGATCATGCGCGGGATTAAAGCCGGATGTCTTAAAATGGAAATTATCCCTATGACATGTGGAACTGCGTTTAAAAACAAAGGGGTACAAACTCTTCTTGACGCGGTTGTTGATTACCTACCATCACCTTTGGAAGTTGCGGCTATCAAAGGGACTATGGAAGATGATGAAGAGGTTGAAGTTGATGTTGAATCAACAGATGATGCTCCATTCGCCGGTCTTGCATTTAAAATCATGACAGACCCATTTGTTGGACAGCTCACTTTCGTACGTGTTTATCGTGGTGTTCTCGAATCAGGTACCTACGCTTATAACACCATCAAAGGTAAAAAAGAGCGTATTGGACGTATCGTTAAAATGCACGCGAACAAACGTGAAGAGATCAAATCTCTCTACGCAGGTGAAATCGGTGCGGTTGTAGGTCTTAAAGACACAACGACGGGTGATACTCTTTGTGACGAGCGTGAACGTCTAGTTCTTGAGCGTATGCACTTCCCTGAGCCGGTTATCTCGGTTGCGGTTGAACCTAAAACAAAAGCAGACCAAGAAAAAATGGGTATCGCGTTAGCAAAACTAGCGGCAGAAGATCCATCTTTCCGCGTTCACACAGACGAAGAAACAGGACAAACAATCATCAGCGGAATGGGTGAGCTTCACCTTGAAATCCTTGTTGACCGTATGTTCCGTGAGTTTAAAGTCGAAGCGGAAGTGGGTGCGCCTCAAGTTGCATACCGTGAGTCTATCCGTAACGAAGTTAACCAAGAGTATAAATACGCGAAACAATCAGGTGGACGTGGACAATTCGGTCACGTATATCTCCGTATCAAGCCGGGCGTACCTGGGACTGGTTATATCTTCCACAACGAAATCAAAGGTGGGGTTATTCCTAAAGAGTACGTTCCTGCCGTTGAAAAAGGGTGTCGTGAAGCAATGCAAAAAGGTGTTCTCGCGGGTTATCCGATCGAAGATATCGAAGTTGCATTGTATGACGGTTCATACCATGAGGTTGACTCGAATGAGATGGCGTTTAAACTCGCTGCTTCTATGGGATTCAAAGAGGGTGCTCGTAAAGCTAACCCAGCTATCCTTGAGCCTATGATGAAAGTTGAAGTTGAAGTTCCTGAAAACTTTATGGGTGACGTTATCGGTGACCTTAACCGCCGTCGCGGACAAGTTAACAATATGGGTGACCGTTCAGGTAACAAAATTGTTGACGCGTTCGTACCATTGTCTGAAATGTTCGGTTACTCAACTGACCTTCGTTCAGCAACTCAAGGACGTGCAAGTTACTCTATGGAATTCGATCACTACGAAGAAGTTCCACGTAACGTTGCCGAAGAGATTATCAAAAAGCGTAACAGCTAAGAGATTCTCTTTCTCCTCTTGCCCCGTTCAGGGGCAATTTCTTTTTTTCTTCTCTTTCAAAATTATTATCTTAGTTATGTTGTAATTCAAATATTTCCAAGTTATCACTCTTAATCTACAGTAAATTTCCCAAGATTAATAACTTCCAAGATCATTAATATAATGTTCTACGAGATAGTTTAGCTAACAAGCCATTTTTAATTCATACTGGAGAAATACGATGACTTTTTGGATGATATTAACACTTTTATTCTTGGGCGGATGGATATTCGGTAGATCTTCATCATCGGATCCATCAGGTGGAAGCGATGATGAATGCAATGATAACAACCATAACGGTATCTGCGACAATGAGGAAAGAGACTGCATTTGCGATGATGAAGATACATTCGATGTAAGGGGTTCCTCGAATGATGATTCATCTTGGTCATCTTATGACAATGAAGATTGATCTTACGATATAAATGCTAAATAATTTTCCAAGACAATTGGTCATACTCTGATGAATTATGTATAATAACTGCAACACTTTCAAGGAACCCCATGATCCTTATCAGCCTTTTAGGAGATGATCTTAGTATTCTCATCCCTGTTATCAACGAATTTAAAGACAAAATCACCCACCACTTTATTATCCATGACGATGCCGCAGATGATATTCGCCGTGCTAAACAGTTCTGCAAAGGGTTAGAACGTTTTACACAAAACCATCATCTTCGATGGAAAAGTGATGTATACCAACTTGATGAAGACAGTAAAAGTGATATTGTTCGGCTTTACCACACCATAAAAACACAGCATGAAGGTGAAATCGTACTTCATTCTACAGAGGGGTTTGCATCACTGGCTCTAATTCTCTCTAATCTTATCCTCAGTAATGGAGGAAAAGTTGTCACGTACGATACCAAAGATAATGAACTAAATACCTTTATTGGCACTTCTCTCACCCGCATCAAACTTATTTCCAAACTCAATATCAATGATTACCTTACATTACTCAATTTTAAACCTATCGATATGAATCAAGAATCAAACCTCAATCATCGTAAAGATAACATCCTCAACCTTTTCAAAGATCATAAGCGGTTTTTAGGAGTAAGAGATGCCTTGGTCAAAAAAGATAAGAAATTTAATTACGATGAACATCGAGATCTTTTAGAAATGCTTGAACAATTGGAGATCGTCGATACGATGCATCAACTCATTCCTACCGAACAAATGACACTTCAAGGTACTTTGTTTGAGGAATACGTATTTTGGTTATCACATGAACTTGGATTTGACGACATAGTCATGGGGGCTAAGATCGATTTTGAACAGGAAAATGTAGAAAATGCCAACCACAGAGTCATAAACGAGTTCGATATCCTTATGACACACAACAATCGTATGTATACGATCGAATGTAAACTGGTCAAGCATCTTGATGGTACGGAATACGTTTACAAATACGATGCCATCATCGATATCTTTGGTACGGGGACGAAAGCAATATTGCTCAATGTATCACAAAAAGAGATGACTCCCTACCTCAATACCAAATCATCCGCTAATTTTAATTACGCTACTATTCGACGAGCACGGATGAAAGACATCCAAGTCTATCATGATACACACATTGATCCGATTGTATTTTCTAACCTCGCACGTAACTTTTTCAATCTACCTCAATAGCTTTGGGAATTTTCCCAAACATCCTCTGATTATTTATTTGAACTAAACTCCCTAGCAGTCATTAGCAGAGTGATTCCACGGTACGAAGACGATATTTTTCTCCATCACGTTCAATGCTGATATGACGCACCACGATGGGATGCGCTTCTTCAATCTTTGAGTTGATCTTTGAGACGTTTTGACGGAATCGAGAAATAAAATCTTCAACGAGAGAACGCTCGGTATCATAATCTTCATGCGACTCGCAGAATGCATTATAGGCAGAGGTATGCTCGTCTTCACTGTGTAGTTCTCCGCCACATCGAAGAAGATAATCGTACATAGCCGCTTCTTGCATCGTCAGTGCTACCTCATGCCCTAAAAACGATATTTTACGATCTCGAATATAAAGCCGAGGGGTATTGACTTCTCCTTGCAGCGGCATCAATATACTCACCACACCCTCATGACGATAAACATTCCCCTCATCATCCGTTCCGATAATGTTCTCTTGGGGAAGAAAACATTTGTCTTCGAACTCTTTACGGGTCTTGACGTAATAGCATGGATACGTATGCATCATCTGAGAAAAGATCCATGTCATCCAGTTGGTTCCACTGGCTACCAAACCGATCACAGGATGCTTGGCAAATCGTAGAGCCGATTCGACGTTGGAGCGGTATTCGCGCTGATCTTCCAACCGCCCTCCTCCATCGACAAACTCACCGTAATAGATGACACTCAGATCGGGAAAAAACTCTTCGATGAGCGTCATTGCCCCCTCATACGCACTAAAGGTCGTCAAAACATGAACCCGTCTGATATCATGGGTATTTTTGAGTAATTGCAAACCAATCGTTAGTGGTTGATAGGTAGTTCCGCATTCGATAAGAACTTCGCAAGGAGTCATTTTTATTTTCCTAAAAAATATTTTATTTTACATGGTTTAAGAATTCAGCAATATCTTCTCTTCCATAGTCATGAGCCAATTGAATTAAATTTCGACCATCTGGAGTGATATAATGAATGTCTGCACCTTTACTCACGAGATATTTTATTGTATCCAATGTAACATTTTGAAAAACTATTATCGCTTTCACAAGACATGTATTACCATTATCTTGAATATTGAGATTACCACCTTGCTCAATATATTTATCAATAATATTTCTGTCGTTAAAACCAATTCCAAAAAGAATAAAAGGCTTCCCTTTTTTAAGATCAGCATTATGATCTATCAAATATCTTACTATCTCTTTGTGTCCATAATTACTTGCCAGCGTTACAGACGTAAATCCCCAAGACTTCATTAAATTTAAATTTGCATTTTTTTCAACTAAAATTTTAGTCAATTTCAAATTGCCTCGAATGGAAGCATGCATTAATAACGTTTGATCAAACTCAATATTTGAATCAATGTCAAAGTTATTTTGAATAATTTTTTGAATTTTCAGCACAGCTTCGTTACTAGCAATTATTGCTGCCCTGTATTCATTAAGTTTTTTGGGATCATCAATATACTGATTAAATATTACTGACGTTGTTTCACTTTCATCAGATATTATTTTTTCAAGTAAGTTTTTCATTTTATTATTAGTTGCAACTGCCTCTGTTTGTATTTCTGGATTTATTCTTGATGAGAGTTTAGCTTTTTCTTGATCTGTCATTTTATATATTTTAACTTGAGACGTATCAGGATTGTACATTGATGCAATATAATTTGTTTGTTCTTCAATTGCATGAGCCACTAAATTTGTAAACTCGGCATCTGTACGATTTCCTTTCAATATAGCTTTACCTCTTTCTTGATCCGTCATTTTCAATAATTTCTTTGGATCAATCGTTCCATTAAACATAGAACTCATTTGACATGCTCCGATCTCTTTTCTTTCCTCTTCAGTCAAACTAAAATAAACATTTTTATTCATCAGTCTATTGAGACCTCTAAACGACATCAGTTCTCCGTTATCTTTTGTAAATTGCTCTTTTTCTTTATCCGATAATTGCATATACTCATTAAGAGGTAAATTTATCCATATAAATACTGAAGAATTACACAATGGAGCTGAATTACTCGGTTCGTCCGCATATAGATATAAAACACAAGTAAGTGATAAAATAAGCAATTTCAGATTAGTCATTATTTTCATTCCTGTTTTTAAATTTGTATTCATTCTTTACCAGAAAGAATAAAAGCACTCCAATAAAATGGATGCCGATTTCCTTTAATCATTTCAATCTTTGTATCTCTCAATGCCTTTGCATATGATTCATCTTGGTTCAATGAATAGAAATTTGTCATTAATTCTACTGTTTCTTTGTCAGAGACCGACCATAATGACATCAAAATATTTTTTGCTCCAGCACTTATAAATGCTTTATTTAATCCAGCAACACCATTTCCAGCCTTGATTACACCTCTACCCGTATCACAGGCTGAGAGCACAACTAAATCAGTTGTACTTAAATCCATTCCAGAAAGTTTTAATGCCGTTACAATACCCTCATCTTTACCAAAAATCAATGATGTATTCGCCGCAGCCAATGCAATTCCAGATAACAGAAGAGGATTCGAAATATGATCATCATCTATAAAAAATCCATGTGTTGATAAATGCAATATTTTAGGGGATTGAACTTTTAATAAATTCTCTTCCGAACTTTCATCTTTTTCCAGGATTTGTACATTCATTTTTTTAGACACTTTTTTAATATTTTCTGCTTCCTTTTTACTCCCTGAGAGTGGTTCAAAGCTCATTTTAGAAAGCGCTTTTAGTACTTGGAAACTTCTTAAGTTCGTAGTGTCATCCGTATTATTGTTATCTTGATTTTTAGCATCATAATTTGGATTGGCAAAGACAACAGTATCCTTTTTATTATTATATTTACTTAGCTTATTCACTCTCACAAACTCTTTTGCAGATGGTGTATACACTATTTCTTTTGAACTAACAAGATAATTATGGTCTGAATATAATGCTTCAAAGGGAATAAGATTGAGTGCACCATCTAGTGAGATTAAAAGTTTGGTTTTTTGCTTCATATTGAGTTCCAAAGGCTTAAGTAGCAGATCATAAAGTTTAGCCAATTTGACCTGTGTAGCTAAGTTCAATTTTTTTTCTTCCTCTTGAGCTAAAACACCATTTTTTTCTTTAATAACATAATCAATATCTACTCGAAAATCAGATACAGCCTTATCAATAGTATTTCGATCAGCCACTTTGATAAAATTGACGTTTTCGTTATGGTCTAAAGTAAAAGCGTAATATGCTTCATCAGTCATTGCATAGTCAACATATAGGGTATCTGACGATAAATTTGAAGAAATATCTTTTAGCTGAATATTTTTTAGTCCCATCGATATTTTAAATTTTTCAACTTTTAATGCAAGTTGTTGTTCTAAATCAGAAATATTTTGCTCCAATTCTTTCGTTTTTGCATTGTAAGTTTCAATATCGTTCTTAGACACAGGAGGAGTTTGCAAATGTTTTGATAATGCGCGTTTATAAAGAATAAAGTCTTCAATCTTTTGAGACACTTCTTTATCCCGTTCATGTTTTTTTAATGTATATATCAAATTATCAAATTCATTAAGCACACCTTTTTGATTGATCCAGTTAGAAAAAATATCACTTGCCACCTCTTTCTTTAAAGTAAACTCATAAAATTTCTGACTAATGTTTATAAAATTGTTAATTACAATTAATAATTCATTATAGCTATTTTCTTTTTGTTCATCTGAGGTATTCTGAAAAGAATTTTCAAAAAGTTTTTGCAAACTTTTTATTGATTTATTGGCTTGAAAATAAGAATTATTCAAATCATGCAGTGCATAATATTCTTTGCTAAGAGTATATGCA
>NZ_JBAQPS010000292.1:0-2189 GCF_049305995.1 Sulfuricurvum sp. | reverse complement strand
ATCTCAAACTCAAATCTAAGTCGCTTTTTCAAGCTTCCCAGTGTTTGTGGACGGGAATTATAGGGGAAAAGAACAAAAATGTCAAGAGGTTTTGGGAAGAAATTTAAAAGAATTTCGAAAAAGATTTCAAAGCGTATCATTAATTTATAAAGACTAGAGATATTGCAATCATAAATATATGCAATTGCACCATTAATTTTGCAATAAGGTTACATAAAAACGTTTATATAGGACAATATTTAAGGAAGTTTTTTATTTTTTAGCATCCTTTAAACTTCACTTAGCAAGAATAACGCACTATATCTAAGTTAAGAAAGAGATTTTATGAAACTTTCTATCATCGCTGTTTCAACTATCTCCATAATGCTATATGCTGAAGAGCAGCCTATATTTGCTTTATTAAATGAAGATATGTTCCAAGCTGCTCAAATGGCAACACAGAATAATCAAAATATTGATTATCAACCTTTTATTCTTTCAATACTGCACGGAGATGATCTCTTAAAATTTGGGATTAAAACTTTAGGAGAGTCTTTAATATTGATCCCCGGTGTCGATATGGCTACCAATACAATGAATAACCGAACTCCGATTTTCAGAGGTTCCAATCCAACCGCTTACGGGCAATCAACGCTCGTTATTGATGGTATTGTTTTAAATGAGTCACTTTTTAGTAATTTTAACGCTTATTTGGATATGCCGATTGAATTGATTGAACGCATTGAAGTAGTACGTGGATCAGGAAGTTTTATCGAAGGTGTTAATGGTTATGCCGCTACTATCAATGTCATTACACGCGCCAAAAGCAATTTATTAAATAACCAAAAGGGAGCACTATACGGTTCAGTCGGGAGTAATAATGCCATTGCTTCAGGAGGATGGAGCCAATATAACGGTAACAATTGGCAACTCGCTCTTGATGTATTTGCTCAACGTCACGATCAACGAACTCCTATTAAAGTGAAAGACGGATACAACGCTTCTATCAGTCCAGCCAATTATGCCCCTTTAGGGATGGAACATACAGGAGTTGGAGCCACCTACACCTACAAAAATTTTGAGCTACAAGGTCGCATTAATCAGTACAAAAGTGACAGTGCATTCGGTAACCTTAATGCCCTCCCAAATCTTGAGGGACAACTGCAACAGCCTTCTTGGTATTTACAGGGGAAATATACTCTTCTTTTCAATCCTACTACTGATATCGTATTTAAAACTTCTATTATGGAAGATAGTTGGAAAAGTGACGCACGAGTTTTACCAGTAGGGTATAGCTCATTTGTCGATGGTTATTGGGCATCCTTAATGATAAAGTTTCGACATATCAACGGTAGCACAACTATCCATTATAATGGGATAGATTCACATAATATTACTGCCGGTATTGAATCATCATGGCATGAAGCAATCGATATGAAAACAGTTGGTAACAAAATTCCGGCATTAGGGGTTCAAGATTATACAACAAGCAGTCCTTTTATCTATGCCGATCAGGCTAAACGCCAAAATACAAATCTCTATCTCTCTGATAATATGCATATTAATGATTATCTTGCTTTCGCTTTTACTCTAGGAGAGATGTTAACATCCGATGTTGAATCTCATCCGTACGGGAGAGTTGCCCTCATATACCAACCAACCCATACGGATATTGTAAAAATAATGGGGGCATATGGCATACGTTACCCCTCTTTTCAAGAAATGTATGTTACGCCAAGTGCCTATGCTACCGGCAATCCTAATCTCAACCCCGAATACGTGAAATCAATAGAAGCCCAGTATATCCATAAGCTCAATACTAGTTTAAGTGCCGGTTTCAACCTCTTTTATCTTCGAAATGAGCAACAAATAGTCCGCGATCAAACCAATAAATTTCAAAATATTGGTAGAAACCACATTATAGGCGGAGAAGCTGAACTACGAGGGAAACTGACTTCAGATGATACATGTTTACTTTCATATAGCTATATTTATGGAAAAGTAAAAGAGATTAATGAATCTGAAAGCACCCTACCTTATACGGCTACCCACCTCATAAAGGCTGCTTATTCTTACGATTTCATAGATCGTTGGAGTGTGGGAAGTATTTGGAATTATGTCGGAAAGAAAGAACGATACAGTGCTGATCCTCGTGAGGCATTAAAATCGTACAATACGCTAGATGTTGCTTTGAGTTGGAACATAGATAT
>NZ_JBAQPS010000291.1:0-24236 GCF_049305995.1 Sulfuricurvum sp. | reverse complement strand
AGCGTATCCACTGCCGTGCCGGTAAAGATCACATCACACCCCAGCTCCTTTGCGCGGGCAGCAAAGGTCGGGGTATTGGTGTTGTAGAGCTGATTTGATCACAACTCCTCATAATGCATTTTGAGCTCATTTCCCGATGAGAATAGGGCGACTCGCGGGCGGCGATATACTTTGATATGGGTAATCCCCTGCGATGCGAGGAGTGAAATATGATGGGCGTGAAGCATTGTCCCCAGCTTCAATAACTCCATCCCCGATTGAATATCTTCCCCTTTGAGACGGATATGGGCAGAGGCTCGGATGGAACCTGGGAGGGTGACTGAATCACCGTTGACACTCACCTCTTCGATGGGGACGATCGCTTCACACCCTTGCGGGATTTTTGCCCCCGTCATGATGCGAATGCACTGATCCTCGACCATGCGTATCTCGGCACCGTCTCCGGCAAAGATGACACACGATTGTTTCAGCGTTTTGCCCGCATCTTCGACCCGCACCGCGTAGCCGTCCATTGCCGAGTTGTCAAACGAGGGGAGAGAATGGGTGGCGGTAACGCTCTCACAGAGGACTCGATGAATACCGTTTTCTATCGGTACGATTTCACTTTGCGTTGGGGTAGCAAAGGTGTAAATCGCTTTAAGTGCCTCTTCTACGTTGATTGCCATACCGTCTCCTTATGTGTAGTCTCCTCTCAATGCATTAAACTATTCATATGCCGAGGAATCATTTAGGGAGTCATTATAGGCAATTTAAGGTAAAATCCCCTTTATGGAAGCTATGTATAAAACCGGATTGAATATCCACTATTTCGGAGTTATTGTCTTGATGGGAGTGGTGGTGTTCAACATCGTCATGTTATCCCTCTCTCATCATGTTGTCCGTTATTCTAAGCGAATGCGGATTGTGATGCCGATATCGGGTTCTTTTATCGCATTGATCCTTTTTACGGGTGCGGTGATGATGGCAGCTAAACATTTGCACTTCACGTTCTCCAATATCGCCATGATCGTGATCGCCATCGTGATGATTATCCTCGAAGCCAAGCGGTACAAAACCCTCAAACGCAGAACCGATATTACTCAAGAGGGAGCTTTTGCGGACTATAAGAAAAAAGCGTTTCGTTTCTTAGGTATAGAGATGACTCTGTTACTCGCAATCACACTCTGGATGTTGGTACAAGGATGAAATTTCTTCTTCACGGTGATGTCGGTGCGGGGGAGCTCAGTGTCAGCGGCGATGATTACAAATATCTCATCAAAGTACGACGTCATAAAGCGGGGGATTTGATCGCGTTTCGCTCACGCGAGCGTTTGAGCGAAGAGTACCGCTACCGACTGGAACGAACCGATGGTCGCGTTGCCTATTTCACCCTTCAAAGCCATCATGCTTCGCTTTGCGAGAGTCCGAAAAACCTCCATATCGGATGGTGTTTGGTGGATCCGAAAACGATTGAGAAAACCCTCTCGATGCTCACCGAACTGGGGGTTCACAAAATCACCTTTATCCATTGCCGTCGCTCGCAGCAAAATTTTCGCCTCGATTTTGAGCGGTTTAACCGGATCATGGAGAGCTCGATTATGCAGTGCGGACGTACGTCGTTGATCGAACTCTCCGAGGCTCCGAATCTCAGCACCTTTTTAAAAAACAATCCCCAATCGGTGATTTTTGATTTCGGCGGAACAGCGCTTGAGAAGGATGAATCGGTCGATACGGTCGTGATCGGTTGCGAGGGGGGATTTGATGAGTCTGAGCGTAAATTGTTTAGCGATAACCGTGTCCGTCTCTTTTCCTCTCCAATGATATTGCGTTCTGAAACGGCGGCGATAGCGATAGCATCGCGCTTATTGTAAAAAAAGAATTTTTTCGTTATAATTCGCCTCCAATTATCCGCCCCCGTACGGATATAAAACTATACAGACCGACGTACAACGCCGTCGATCACAAGGCAAACCTATGAAAAAAGATCTTCACCCGAACGTTGTTGAATGTACAGCAAGCTGCGCATGTGGTAACTCATTCACAACAACCAGCACAAAAGACACCATTCGTGTTGATATCTGCAGCGCATGTCACCCGTTTTATACCGGTTCTGAGCGTCAAGTAGATACAGCAGGTCGTATCGATAAATTCAAAAAACGTTACGCACTTAACTCATAATTTGTACGCCAAAGGAATTCATCCCTTTGGCTACGCTAACGCTAAGTTTCCCTCAGCGGGAAGCTCACGTGCAGTAAACCGCACTTGAAGAGGTTCCGTGTTATCTCTTGTCCCCACCCCTATCGGTAATATTTCCGATATTTCACTCCGTTCTCTCGAGATTCTATCCACCGCTAATACGATTCTTTGTGAAGATACCCGTATTACCAAAAAACTGATCCATTTGCTCAAAGAGCGTCACAATCTCACAACCATTGAACCCCAATTTTTCAGTCTTCATTCGCACAATGAGGCGGATTTTATTTCAAAACTCACCCCTGAATTTTTTAATGCTAATGTTGTTTATGTGAGTGATGCGGGGATGCCGGGGATCAGCGATCCGGGGCAGATGCTGATCCACTATTGCATCGAGCACAAAATCGCATACGATGTTTTGCCGGGGGCAAATGCGGTACTGACGGCATTTGTCGCCAGCGGATTCGTCCAGACGAAAATGCTCTTTTTCGGCTTTTTGCCTCACAAAGGGAATGACCGATCCGCTGCGTTGCAAGAAGCATTGTTCAACGGATACACGACGGTATTGTACGAAGCGCCGACACGGTTGGAGAAACTTTTGTCCGAAATAGCCGTTGCCGTACCGGATCGAAATGTTTTTTTGGCCAAAGAGTTGACGAAAAAATTTCAGCGGTTTTACCGAGGAAAAGCGACAGAATTAATCTCTCAAATGGATCAAGAAATTCGAGGAGAATGGGTTGTGGTGATTGAAGCTTCAGAGGGAAAAAGCTCCTCTTTGAGTGAACAGGATATTTTAGCCCTCGATATCCCTAAAAAAGCGGCTTCTAAACTGATCGCAAAAATTACGGGAGAAAATCCCAAAGAGTGCTATACGCGTCTCATGAAATCTTAGGATATAATACCTCATGCTTATTTATGGAAAACAACCGGTTTATTACGCAATTGAACGTCATAAGGATCGTATAAAGATCCTATATTTGGCAAAAGAGGTCGATAAGAAAGAGTACTCGTTGCTCATGAAAATGGGTTTTGAGATCAAACGGATCCCCGAAAAAGCGGCGCAGTCGATGGTCAAGGGGGGAAATCATCAGGGCTATATTGCCGAAATTTCCCAAATTGTCCCGTATGCTTCCCCTTTCTTGAAAAAATGCGATTTTATCGTGATTCTCAGCTCCATTACCGACATGGGTAACATCGGATCACTCATTCGCAGTGCTTATGCTCTAGGGGTGGATGCGATTGTTATCAGTGGGATTAAAGAGCCGAATTTTGAACCGATGATCCGAACCAGCAGCGGTGCGGCACTTGATATGCCGCTTGTTGTGATTCACAATATTCATGATGTCCTTCATGAGTTGAAGCAATCGGGATTTCAAATTTACGGCGCGGTGATGGATGGAAACGATATTCGCGAAACGACATTTGCAACTAAACGTGCTTTGGTATTAGGAAACGAAGGGGAAGGTTTGAGCGGGCGTGTTCAAAAAAGCCTTGATGTCGGTATTTCGATTCCAATGGCACACGATTTTGATTCTTTAAATGTCGGTGTTGCCGGCGCAATATTAATGGAGAGAATGAGATGAAATGTAACACGTTTGAGGATTTACAGGCTCTTGGAACAGAGAAAATTCATGAGAGAACCCATATCTCCCGCGACAAAGTAGAGTTGGTCATGACCAAATCGTATGGAGAAATCGGACGGGTTCAATTTATGGGATACATCTCAATTCTAGAACGTGAATACAGTATAGATCTGAGTAATATTCGACAAGAGTATATGGAGTTTTGTGAAACTCATTCGGTGTTGATGGCACCAAAACAATCAGTTATTTTACAATCAGTACCTAACTCTAAACCAAAATGGGTGATAGCGGGAATAGTTTTTATTATTATCTTGATGGTCACCGGGTATTTTATACAGGGAAAAATGGCAGTAGAACCTAGTGAAGAGGTTATACAATTAACTTCTTTAGCTGTTGAAGTTGTTGATGAAGTAAAAGATATTAACCTTAGTGAAAACAATGACATAAATATGACAAACAGTGTAATGGTTGTGGAAAACAACCAAACTACTTTACCGAGTGTATCAACAACGAGCTCAGGTAAAATACTTAGTATTCGACCGACGTATAAAGTTTGGTATGGAATGATTGATATGGCAACGAATGAACGAGTACAAAACATTACCAGTGAAGCAATTGTTATTGATACCGCTAAAAACTGGTTGATCTTTTTAGGGCATGGTCGTATTGAAATTGATATAGGTGGAGAAAAAACAGTATTAAAAGATAAAGAGACCATTCGATTTATCTGTGAAAATGGAATCTTGAAACAGATTTCAAAAGAAGAATTTATTGAACGTAATGGCGGAAAAAACTGGTAGTTCATCTTGGTTAAATACGGATTTTTATATTTATTTCTTTTTTCTATAGGATATGGGGCAAATATTACTACTTCTATTTCCTTTAGCGGCGAACCGATTTCAAGTATTCGAACGATTGTTCAAAGCTTTAATTCTATAGGGTATAAATTAGACATTGAATCATTGGTAATTCGAGAGGGTCGAGGGGAACTTTATGCTAAAGCGATTGGAAATAAAGGGTTTGATCCTGCTCTTTTAGCTGAAAATCTCAAAGAGCAATTGATTCATATTGAACGAGTTGAATTTGACAAACAAAAATTGACATTATTACTTGATACACAAAACGTTTTTTGGAATATTTTTATTCTTGGTAGAGATGAAAGTTCAGAATTAAAAAAAGTAAATATCGCTCAATGGTTTCGTGTTGAAAGTGGGCAGCGTATTCATATCGAAGCGCCATATAGCGGAGTATGGTATCCTGATATAGCAATTTTGGATAGCCGTATGAAAGTAATTACATCTTTTCGTTCAATAGAATCAAAAGAGGAATTGGAATTTGACCTGCCAGAGGGAGCTTGTTATCTAAAAATTTCAAATACGTATGGGATGAAAGTGCTTAAAGAAGGGATGTGGATCGAGTCTAGTACTCCTAGACAATAAGTGTGTGCATTATATAAAAACTAAGTCTCTTATGCTAAAATGGCGCAATTTTTTAATCACAGGTTGTAGCCATGTTTGATGAAATCCAATTTGACCGGATTAAACGCCTTCCAAAATACGTTTTTGCTGAAGTTAATGAACTAAAAATGGCACGTAGACGTGCCGGAGCCGACGTTATCGATTTCAGTATGGGAAATCCTGATGGAGATACCCCGAAACACATTCGTGAAAAGCTGATCGAATCAGCACAAAAAACGAAAACACACGGATATTCAGCCTCTAAAGGGATTCCTAAACTTCGTCAAGCTATTTGTGATTGGTATAAACGTCGTTATGATGTCGATCTTAATCCTGATACTGAAGCGGTTGCGACGATGGGTTCCAAAGAGGGTTATGCCCATTTGGCATACGCAATTACTAATCCAGGTGATGTTGTAGTTGTCCCTGACCCAACCTATCCGATCCACTCCTATGGATTTATTTTGGCGGGCGGAAATGTCCAAAAAATGGAACTACCATTTGATGAAGATTACAAAGTAGATGAAGATCTCTTTTTTGAACGTTTGGAACAGGCATTTCATATTTCGTTTCCAAAACCGAAGTATTTAGTGGTTAACTTCCCGCATAATCCGACGACGGCAACCGTAACACCTGAATTTTATACCCGTGTTGTTGAGATGGCGAAACGTGAGCGTTTTTATGTTATTAGTGATATCGCGTATGGCGATTTGACGTTTGATGGGTATAAAACCCCATCTATCATGTCGGTTCCTGGGGCTAAAGATGTTGCAGTAGAGAGTTTTACCCTCTCTAAAAGCTATAATATGGCAGGATGGCGTGTCGGATTTTTCGTCGGAAATGCAAAACTGATCGGAGCACTCCAAAAAATCAAAAGTTGGTTGGATTATGGGATGTTTACCCCGATTCAAGTTGCTGCAACGATTGCTCTTAATGGCGATCAAACGTGTGTTCAAGAGATTACCGATAAATACGATCACCGTCAAGATATTTTGATCGAAGCGTTTAACCGTGCGGGATGGCCGGTTCGCCGTAATCAAGCATCGATGTTTGTATGGGCAAAAATTCCAGAATGTGCTCGCCATCTTGGAAGCTTGGAATTTTCAAAGCGTTTATTAGTTGAAGCAAATGTGGCAGTGGCACCGGGAATCGGTTTTGGAGATTATGGGGATGAGTACGTTCGTATTGCCTTAATCGAAAATGACAAACGTATTCGTCAAGCGGCTAAAAATATTAAACACTTTTTAAGCATATTAGAGTGTAAGGGTATCGAGTGATACGTGTTGGTGTGATCGGTGTCGGCACAGTAGGGCGTGCTGTTGTTGATATTTTGGAAAAAAATCAATCAATCATCAGTGCACGTGCAGGTGAGACTATCGTTGTCACAAGAGGTGTTGTTCGTAATCTTGAGAAAGCTTCTGATTTATTGATCGAACTTTCTCAAGATCCTTATGATATTGTAAATGATGCTGAGATTGATATCGTAGTCGAATTAATGGGAGGAGTTGAACTTCCTTTGGCTGTTGTCAAAAAAGCACTTCAGAACGGTAAAGCTGTTGTAACGGCAAACAAAGCCCTTCTTGCGTATCATCGTTATGAGCTTCAAGATATTGCGGGAGAGATACCGTTTGAATTTGAAGCGAGTGTGGCAGGGGGTATCCCGATCATCAATGCGTTGCGCGATGGGTTATCTGCCAATCATATCCTCTCTATTATGGGAATTATGAACGGTACGTGTAATTTTATGCTGACGAAAATGATGAATGAAGGGACTCCGTTTGCCGATGTTTTGGCCGAAGCGCAAGCACTCGGCTACGCCGAAGCCGATCCGACGTTTGATATCGGCGGATTCGATGCGGCACACAAGCTTCTTATCCTAGCTTCGATTGCTTATGGTATCGATGCGAAGCCCGAAGAGATTTTGATTGAGGGGATCGAGGGAATCACCCCAGATGATATCGCGTTTGCCAAAGAATTCGGATACACAATCAAGCTTTTGGGAATCGCAAAGCGTGAGGGTGATGAAGTGGAACTGCGCGTTCATGCGGCATTGGTTAAAGAAGATGCCATGATCGCAAAAATCGACGGTGTGATGAACGGTATCAGTGTTGTCGGCGATCGAGTCGGTGAAACCCTCTATTACGGTCCGGGTGCGGGTGGCAATGCGACGGCGAGCGCAGTCGTAGCTAACATTATCGATATTGTCCGCTCCGGTAAACGCTCTCCGATGCTCGGGTTTAATCATCCGCTTGAAGAGGGACTTCGTCTTAAAAATAGTGAGGATATTCGCTCTAAATATTATCTTCGTCTCCGTGTCTCGGATAAACCGGGAATCTTGGCACAGATTACGAGCCTTTTTGCGGATGAGGCCATTTCGATTGAAGCGGTTATTCAGCGCCCTTCCGAAACTGAATGTGCTCATCTGTTGTTTGCAACCCATGAAGCGACAGAGCGTTCGCTTCATGCATTGATGGATAAACTTGAAGTATTAGATGCTGTTTTAGAATCTCCCTTTATGATACGAATCGTTTAGTTACGATTCGTATCCCCTCCTTCCTATTTAACACCTTAATAAAAATTTAACCTTAATTGCTGTATTATACGCGTCCACTTTGCCCTCTCGGACAAATAGAATTGAATGTTTATAACTGCGTTCAATCGTAGTTACAAGTATTGGTGCGATCAATCTCACCTACGAGAAGCAAGTGATTTAAATCAACGGAGCCTACCGATGAAAGTACGTTCTTCAGTGAAGAAAATGTGCGATGATTGTAAAATTATCAAGCGCAAAGGGGTTGTTCGCGTAATCTGCAAAACCCCAAAACATAAACAAAGACAAGGATAAGCATGGCACGTATTGTTGGTGTGGACTTACCTAAGAAAAAACGTTTGGAATATGCATTAACTTATATTTATGGTATCGGTTTGCATACTTCGCGCAAAATTTTGGATGCAACAGGGCTCGATTACAACAAGCGTGTATACGAACTCTCAGAAGATGAAGCGGCAACAATCGCTAAAGAGATCCGAAGCAGCGGCATCGCTGTAGAAGGTGACCTTCGTAAACAAGTCGCTATGGATATTAAAGCGTTGATGGATCTTGGTTCTTACCGTGGTCTTCGTCACCGTAAAGGTCTCCCATGCCGTGGTCAAAAAACCAAAACCAATGCTCGTACACGCAAAGGTAAAAAGAAAACCGTCGGCTCAGCCACAAAGTAAGGGATTAGAGTATGGCAAAAAGAAAAGCAACCCGTAAAAAAATCGTAAAGAAGAATATTGCTAAAGGTATTGTACATATCTTGGCTTCATTCAACAATACTCTTGTAACGGTTACCGATGAAATGGGTAATATGATCGCATGGAGTTCGGCTGGTGCCCTTGGTTTCAAAGGTTCTAAAAAGTCCACTCCATTTGCTGCGCAACAAGCAGTAGAGTCTGCACTCGAGAAAGCAATGGTCCACGGAATTAAAGAAGTGGGAATTAAAGTTCAAGGTCCAGGTTCTGGACGTGAAACAGCAGTTAAAAGTGTTGGTGCAATCGAAGGTTTACGTGTTTCTTTCATGAAAGACGTTACTCCACTACCACACAATGGATGTCGTGCGCCTAAGCGCCGACGAGTCTAAGGAGTTTAGCAATGGCAAGATATAGAGGACCCGTAGAAAAAATCGAAAGAAGATTCGGTGTTAGCCTTGGTTTAAAAGGTGAGCGTCGTCTTGCAGGTAAAAGTGCCCTTGACAAACGTCCTTACGGACCAGGACAGCACGGTCAACGCCGTACAAAAATTTCTGAATACGGTACACAACTTCGCGAAAAACAAAAAGCGAAATTTATGTACGGTTTGAGCGAAAAACAAATGCGTTCATTGTTCGGTGAAGCAAAACGTCGCACTGGTAACACCGGTACGAACTTGGTAATGCTTCTTGAGCAACGTCTTGATAATGTTGTTTATCGTATGGGATTTGCAACGACTCGTCGTTTCGCTCGCCAATTGGTAAACCACGGTCACGTATTAGTTGACGGAAAACGTGTTGACATTCCATCTTACCGCGTAAAACCGGGTCAAAAAGTGGAAATTCACGAAAAAAGTAAAAAGAACAACCAAATCGTTCGCGCGATTGAGTTGACCAACCAAACCGGTCTTGCGGCATGGGTTGACATCGATCAAGATAAAGCGTTCGGTATTTTTACACGTCTTCCAGAGCGTGAAGAAATTGTTATCCCTGTTGAAGAACGTCTAATCGTCGAGCTTTACTCGAAATAATCATTAAAGAAAGGGCGTTCAGCATGAAAAAAATTAAGACATCACCGCTTCTTCCGAAAGAGTTTGTCGTCGAGCAAATCAGCGCGAACGAAGCGAATATTATCGCCTATCCGTTTGAAACCGGATTCGCGGTTTCACTCGCTCATCCACTTCGCCGTTTTTTGCTAAGCAGTTCGGTTGGATTCGCACCGATCGGTATTAAAATTGAGGGTGCTAAGCATGAGTTTGACTCAGTGCGCGGTATGCTCGAAGACATTTCGGACTTCATCATTAATCTCAAAGGGATCCGTTTCAAATTGAAAAACGCTCTTAAAGAGAAAGAGATCACCTACAGTTTCGCAGGCCCTTGTGAAATCAATGGACGTGATTTGGATAATGATGATGTTGAAGTGGTAACGCCAAATGCATTTTTGGCAACGTTAAATGAAGATGCAACGTTAACTTTCACCGTAAAAATTCATCAGGGTATCGGTTATACACCGAGTGAAGATGTACGGGATATTTTGGGTGATGGATACATTGCTCTTGATGCTTATTTTACACCGGTTCGCCGTGCGACATACGCTATTGAGAATGTACTTGTTGAAGATAACCCAAATTTTGAAAAAGTGGTTATCAACATCTTGACAGATGGGCAAATTTCTCCGGTAGATGCATTTAAAAATGCTTTGGAGGTAATGTATGCTCAAATGGCGGTATTTAACAGCGAAGTAAGTATTAAAGCTCCTGCTGTTGCTGAGCGTGGAGATGAACATCCTGAACTTAAACGTTTGGGAGCGCGTATTGAAGATCTTGGTTTAAGTGCACGCAGCTTTAACTGTTTAGATCGTTCAAACATCAAATATATCGGTGAAATCGTTATGATGAGCCAAAATGATTTGAAAGAAGTTAAAAACCTAGGCAAAAAATCGTTTGAAGAGATTTTAGAAAAAATCACTGAATACGGTTATGCTGTCGGGCAAGATCTCGCTGATGATCTTATCAGTGCTATCAAAAAGAAAATCGAAGCTGAATAAGTTTTATAAATCTCGCCGTTAGGCGTAGCTTTAGTGCCATAGCGGCAAGCGTAGCTTGTGGGGCTTTGCTCCATAAGCGTTAAAAATAAATAGTAGAGGAAGTATCTCATGAGACATCGTCACGGATACCGCAAGCTAGGTCGAACGAGCGCACATCGTGAAGCTTTGTTGACCAACCTTAGCATTGCGTTGATTGAACACGGTAAAATCGAAACTACGTTAATCAAGGCAAAAGAACTTCGTTCATTTGCTGAAAAATTGATTACAACTGCACGTATTGGTGATGCGAATGCTCACCGTTCAGTGTTTGCTGTATTGCAAAACAAAGAAGCAACCAAATTACTTCTTAATGAAGTTGCCCCTAAATATACTGAGCGTAACGGCGGATATACTCGTATCGTTAAAACTCGTATTCGTCGTGGTGATGCTACACCAATGGCGTACATTGAACTCGTTTAACGAGTTCAATACCCCCCTTAAATCGAGCTTCACTCTAAAATTACCCTTTTCTCATTAGTGCATGTAAAGACCATTTTTTATACTATAACATAATATTTGAGCGTTTAAAGGTACAATAACCATGATTCCATTTAGTGATGAAGAATTGATGCAGCCAGTCCGAAATGTCATTGATAAAATTCGTCCGAGCTTGGCATTGGATGGTGGTGATATAGCATTCCTAACCATTAAGAATGGAACGATTTATGTACAATTACAAGGTGCGTGCATTGGATGTTCAAGCAGCGGTAATACATTGAAATATGGTGTTGAACGTCAACTACGGATGGATATACATCCAGAATTAAATGTAATCAACGTACCGCATGGTATGGAACATCAAATCGACGTATTATAATTTCAAATTTTTAGTCGATATTAGAAGTATATATAGGAGGGATATCCATGAAAACCATTAACTTACCTAAAACCCTCAAACAAGCAAATGAACATTTTTTGTCGGGTCAGTACAGAGATGCTTTACGTGATTATTCATTAGCACTTAAAGATTACCCTGATTCCAAAGAGGCATATAATGGTGCGATTTTATCAGATATGGCGATGGGTGGCGAAAGTGCTGGTGAAGCACTGTTTGATTACTATACGATTTTGCGTAGCGAAGATATAGATACGGCGGATACGGTAATTTCTGAAATTTTACAGACAATGGACGGAACATTGGATCAATTGTCTGGATTATTTGATGAGACTGTAAAACAACGTCTTGCATATGAAGACGGTATTATGTACACTGAATTTAAAGAATTGGTTGCGAATGAAAACGACTTTAACCGTATTTTTGAAAATATCATGTTTTCAACCCGTGTGATTATTACTGAAAAAGAGGACTTTGTTGACTTTTTGGACAATTTGATTGATCACGGGTATAAAGAGATGGCTCTGAGTTACCTTGAAAGTGCACTGGGTGTCTATCCGAATGATCGCCAACTTCGAAATTTGTTACGCCGTTTAGCCAAAGGGAAAAGCATTGAAAATTGAGATTGAAGATCAGCCTTATCGTTATATAAGTGAGAATTCCGGTGATTGTAACAAGGATTGTGCATTTTTACTCACCAAGCAAAATGAAAAGTACAAAGAGGATGCTCTCACTCGCGGTGCTCATTCGCTTATAACTCCTGATGAGTGTTGGAAGCTTTTTGGACTGGATCGCTTATGCGTGATTGGGATTACAGGGACAAACGGTAAAACAACGACGGCTAGTGCGATATATTCGCTGTTACTGGATTTAGGACACAAAGCGGCAATGCAGGGGACACGTGGGTTCTTTATGAATGATACTCTAGTGGAGGGGAAAACACTCACTACTCCAACGGTGCTCAATACCTATCGTCACATGGCACACGCTATTGCGTCAGGGTGCGAGTATTTTATTATGGAAGTAAGTTCTCATGCGATCGAGCAAGAACGGATCGCTGGAATAACATTTGGATTGAAAATTTTGACTAATATCACCCAAGATCACCTCGATTATCATTTGAGTATTGAAGAGTATGTTCGGATTAAGAACCTCTTTTTTCAAGATGAGACGAAAAAACTGATTAACAAAGATGAAGCAAAGGCTGAGTTTAATTTCAAAAATGCTTTTACCTACGGGGTAGAAAATCCCTCAACCTATAAAATTATCGCTTATTCCCTCAACAATGGTGTGAGCGGTGTATTAAAACATTTTGAAGAACATACCCCTTTTGCCTCTTCGTTGCACGGATTTTTCAATCTTTATAATATTACAGCGGCAATGGGTGCTGTTCATTTAGTGAGCGGTGAAAGTTTAGAAAAAATTGCTGATGCGGTTGAAAATTTCGGCGGGGTGAGCGGACGGATGGAGGTGGTAAGTGAATCACCTCTCGTGATTGTCGATTTTGCCCATACACCCGATGGGATGGAGCAAGTCCTTAATGCTCTGAAAGAGAAAGAGGTTTTGGTGGTATTTGGAGCCGGCGGTGATCGAGATCGAACCAAACGTCCGATGATGGGGAGAGTTGCAAGTGCATACGCTAAAAAGGTATACGTAACCAGTGACAACCCCCGATTTGAAGATCCTGATGCTATCATTGAAGAGATTTTGAGGGGGATTGAAGATCGATCAAATGTCTATGTTGATGTCAATCGTCGCTCTGCAATTGCCCAAGCTCTTCGTGATCGAACGGGAGATGAAGTGGTTCTGATTTTAGGAAAAGGGGATGAAACATCCCAAATTATTTACGATCAGCACCTTCCTTTTGATGATCGAATCGTTGCCAAAGAGTTGTTAAGCGAATTATTCTAAGCGATAAAGTGACCCTTAAGCAAAACGATTGCTTGATGGAGCTTAATATGCATACGGTTATTTTGGCTATAATGCCGTAATTATTTTACGGTGGATGTAGTACACCAAAGTTTTAAGGAGTGGTCGATGGGTATCCCTCAACCGGCGTTTTATATTTTTAAGTGCGAACAAAGCTCACCTCCGGGTATGCCGAAACCAAGTTGTGTTAATCCTCATACTCAGGATTTATTTCAACATTTAGCACAAACGTTGATGCAAAAAGGTCTTATTGCAACAGTACAACCAATCCGTACGTCATGCATGAACCGTTGTAATGTTGGCCCTATTATGCTCGTAGAACCGGGTCATGTTATGTATGCAGGACTTACCAAAGAAAAAATCAATGAAATCATCGATCGTCATATCATCGGCGGTGAAGTAGTGCAAGAATATGTTATTCCTTCCGAGTTGTGGGATGCAGCGATTACGCCGGCTGATATGATGAAGCAGATGGGGCGCTAATCGATGTTGATCGAAATGCTCTACAGTAAAATCCACCGTGCTACCGTGACCGACGCTAATCTCAATTACGTCGGTTCGATCACCATTGATGAAGAACTTTTGGAAGCCTCTAAAATGCGTGTAGGTCAAAAAGTAGAAATTCTAAACATTAATAACGGTGAGCGATTTTCGACCTACATCATCCTCGGGGAACGGGGTCAACGTGATATTTGTCTTAACGGTGCTGCGGCACGTAAAGTGCATAAAGGGGATAAAATCATTATTGTTGCCTACGCTACGTACAACGATAGTGAACTTGAAAACTATAAACCTACGGTTGTATTGGTCGATGATGAAAATAGTATCACCGATATAATCGAGAAGATATAAGCTCCCTCATGCTACTATTTCGCTAAAAAATAGTGGGATAAACATGGAGCAGTTTGAAGCATTTTTAGAAGCACATCTTCCTTCTGCTACATCTTTTCATCCCCATTATGAGAATTCGTTACATCAAATGTTGATCGGTGGCGGGAAACGGTTTCGTCCCGCACTTCTTTTAGGGGTGGTCCGCGCCTATAACCCCCTTTTAACCCAAAGTGCTTTCCATATCGCATTCGCTATCGAATTGCTACACACGTACTCTTTGATTCACGATGATCTCCCTGCGATGGATAACGCCGATTTACGGCGGGGACTTCCAACATTACACAAAACGTATGATGAAGTGAGTGCAATTTTGGCGGGGGATGCTCTGAATACTTATGCGTTCGAAGTGCTCTCCAATGCCCCGTTTTCGGATCGGGTCATTGTAAAACTGGTTCGCTCTCTTGCCCACAATGGCGGAGTAGCGGGGATGGTTTTAGGGCAAGCGATCGATTGTCATTTTGAAAACAGCCGCTTGGAACTTGAACAGGTTAAAATGCTCCATATCCACAAAACGGGAAAATTGATTGCGGCATCGCTTCAAATGGGTGCATTTATCGTGGGACGAGACGATCTCGCGCAGGAGCTGTATAATTTCGGGATTGATTTGGGATTGCTGTTTCAAATCCAAGACGATATTTTAGACGTGACCCAAGATGAGGCGCAAGCGGGTAAAACAACCAACAACGATGAGGCAAAAAACAGTTTCGTCACGTTGCTAGGCTATGAGACGGCAATGGAAGAGGCTAATACACTGGCAGATAAAGTGACCCGACAAATACAAAGTTTTGATGAGAATTTGCAACGTGAATTGTCACCAACACTTAACCACTACATTAACCGACACAAGGACTAACCGATGAGTAATACAACGCGCCAAAAAATGGCAGATACGATCCGCTTTTTAGCGGCAGATATGGTTCAACAGGCTAACTCAGGACATCCGGGCGCACCGATGGGGTTGGCAGACATCGCCGTGGTTCTCTCCGAGCATCTCATCCATAATCCGAAAAATCCGAAATGGCTCAATCGGGATCGTTTGGTATTCTCCGGTGGTCACGGGACAGGGTTGATCTATTCTTTGTATTACCTATGGGGATACGGATTGGAGATCGCGGATTTAAAAAACTTTCGTCAGCTCGACTCTAAAACTCCGGGACATCCTGAGTATGGTCATACGGCGGGAATTGAGATTACCACCGGTCCTTTGGGTCAGGGGATTGCCAATGCGGTCGGTTTTGCGATGGCGTCAAGCTATGTCGGACACAAAGTCAACTCCGAAACGGCAGAGTTGATCGATCACAATGTTTACTGTTTGTGCGGTGACGGTGATTTGGAAGAGGGGATCAGTTACGAAGCGTGTTCGATTGCAGGTCATATGGGATTGGATAACTTGGTATTGATTTACGATTCGAACCGTATTACGATCGAAGGTTCTACCGAACTGAGCCTCAGCGAAAACATGAGAGATCGTTTCGAGTCTCAAAACTGGGCAGTATTGGAGATCGACGGACACAACTTCGATGAGATCGACAGTGCATTGACACAAGCGAAAACGATGACCCGTCCGGTGCTTATTATCGCTAACACCGTTATCGCCAAAGGGGGCGGTAAGATGGAAGGGACTCACCATGCGCACGGAGCACCACTTGGGCATGATGTAATTCAAGCGGCAAAAATTGCAGCGGGTTTTGATCCTGAAGCAACGTTCGCTGTGGATGCAGAGGTATTAGAGCGTTTTCGATGCGCGATTGAAAAAGGGGACTTGGCGGAGCGGGAGTGGAATCATCGTATCAATGAACTTCCATTGGTGGAACAAAACGAAGCGTATGCGCAGTTGATGAACCCTGATTTCAATCGTATTGCTTGGCCGACATTTGAAAAAGCAGACGCAACCCGTAATACCAACGGTATTATTTTGAATGCGATTGCCAAAGCGATTCCCGGATTTATCGGAGGATCGGCAGACCTTGGCCCTTCAAACAAAACAGAATTGACGAACATGGGCGATTTCCCTAAAGGTAAAAATATCCATTTCGGTATCCGTGAACACGCGATGGCATCGATTACGAACGCTATGGCATTGTATGGGTCAATCATGCCATTTAGTGCAACCTTCTTCGTCTTTAGCGACTATCTCAAGCCCTCAGCTCGTATTGCGGCACTAGCAGGTATCCAACATTTCTTTATTTGGACGCATGACAGTATTGGTGTAGGCGAAGACGGCCCTACCCATCAGCCGATCGAACATTTGAGTCAATTTAGAGCATTACCGAATTTCTATGTTTATCGTCCGGCTGATGGTGCTGAGAATGTTAAATGTTGGCAAAAAGCTCTCTCGATGAAACACTCCCCTTCGGCATTTGTTTGTTCACGCCAAAATCTTCCGTTGCTCCCTACTGCGGTTCACGGAGATGTGGAAAATGGGGGATATCTATTGATAGAGCGTCTTAATGCAACGGTCACGATTATGGCATCAGGTTCTGAAGTTGGATTAGCGATTGAATCTGCTGAACTTCTCTCTTCTCGTGGAATTGCGGCGAATGTTGTGAGTGTTCCGTGTTTTGATTTACTGTTGGAACAACCGCAAAGCTATATAGACTCTATCATTAAACCATCCACGAAAAAGATCGCTATCGAAGCGGCTCGCGGTTTAGAGTGGTACCGTTTTGCTGATACGGTTGTGGCAATGGATGGATTTGGTGCGAGTGCTCCTGCGGATAAATTGTTTGATAAATTCGGATTTAGCGCAGAAGCCGTTGCGGCAAAAATTTAATGCAAGATTCTTCTGAATATTTAGAGAAGAAACGTTTTTTTGATTCGTTGATTACCCTTTACGGTCGCAATGTAGCGGTTGAGGTATTGCGTGATGATGCAGTACAGATTCATAAGCTTCATCTCTCCAAAAGCAACCGCAGTGATGAGACGATTGAAGAGATTATGGCGCTTGCTGAGATGCGCGGTGCGGAAATCAAATACCATACCAAAGAGTCATTATCCCGTATCTCGAAAAACAGCGCTCAGGATCAAGGGGTCGCAATTGACGTCGTGAGCCAAAACTATCGCAGTGCCTCGAATATTGCGACTGATCTACCCGATGCATTTCGTCTTTTAGCCCTTGATGGGATCAATAACCCTCAAAATTTGGGGATGATTGTCCGATCCGCTGCAGCGAGTAAAATCGATGGGATCGTATTACCTCGTCGAAACAGTACCAAACTCTCTCCCTTAGTGATGAAAGCGAGCGCGGGAACCCTCTTTAAAATCCCCATCTATTATTGCGAAGATTTAAGTGAGGTTTTGACACTTAAAGATATGGCAATAATAACCCTCTCATCTCACGCTAAAGAAGATATTCATACGCTGAAGATTCCGTCTCGCGCTATTTTTGTATTGGGGAATGAAACCGAAGGGGTAAGCGATACAGTAATGCGCGCTTCGACGCATAATGTGAGCATCCCGATGTATCGCGGTGTCGAGTCGCTCAATGTTGCTGTAACGGCAGGGATTGTCAGCTTTCTACCGTAATGTGATACGCTACGGGAGCAAAGCCCCCATAGCTACGCTTGCCGCTTGGGCTACATGTAGCGAAGCGGAAAGCCTAGTCAAGCGCGGGCAAACGCTTGCCTCTTTGAGGCAGAAGTTTGCTTACGCAAGCATAAGGTTATAGGGTCGTCGAATATCCTCGATGACTTCACCCACGCTCATGTGGCGGCTTTTCCGCAAAAACTCCCGCCCCTGAAAAAAGATAAGTACCGTCGGAATGGCAAAGACGCTAAAATGGGATGCGATTTCGGGTGTTTCGGAGATGTCGATATTCTCGATGACAAAAGAGGGGAAGTTATCCATAATCGCTTCGGTCAGTTTCGGCTTAAGGGCATGGCATACGTTACAAGTGGGTGCACTGAAATAGAGCATAACCGCATCATGGGTTTGGAGTGTTTGGTTGAGTGATTCTAAGGTTTGCATAAAGGGATTATAATGAAATTCAGTCGTGCCTATGTTGAAATAACCAATATTTGCGGATTATCATGCAGCTTTTGTCCCCCTAAAATATCTCCGAGCATAACAATGGAGCTCCCATTTTTCAAAAAAGTTGTGGAAGAATTATCGGACTATACCGATGAGATCGCACTGCATGTGATGGGTGATCCGATGGTGCTGAGCAATCTGGAAGACTATCTCGATTGCGCCCACGCATTGGGTTTTAAAGTGATGATTACGACTAGTGGGTTTTATTTGGATGACTCGCGGCGCGATGTTTTATTTCATCCCGCTTTGCGTCAAGTGAACATCTCTCTCAATAGTTTTAATAAAAACAGCGTTTCACGAACCTTTGAAGCGTACATGGAACTGATATTGAGACTGTGCGATGAGAAGCTATCACGTGGGAGCAATTTTTTTATTAATCTGCGATTGTGGAATTTGGATGATGTATACAGTGAGAGCCATTTTAACGAGAGGCTATTTGCCCTTTTGGAGGAGCATTTTTCCCTAAAAGCGGGGATGATTGCTTCACAGATTAGCGGTGAGCGTCAATCGATCCGTTTAGCGTCTAAAATATTGCTTCATTTCGATCGCTATTTTGAGTGGCCGAGTCTAAAAAATACCCATCAAAGTAACGGGTATTGTCAGGGTCTTGATAAACAAATAGCGGTGTTGGTCGATGGACGAGTTGTTCCGTGCTGTTTGGACTCTGATGGGATTATTGAGTTAGGTAACCTGAGGGAGATAAATTTGGGTAAAATTCTGTCATTGAAACGCTCTCTAGCAATAACCGAAGGATTTGCAAAAGGGATATGCACCGAAAAATTATGTCAAATGTGCAGTTATAAGGATAGATTCAATAAGGAGGTATAACCATGATTAAATGTTACGTTCGTAATGAAAATGCCATTGCATTTATTGATAACATGTCAGAACTGGATGGAGATGTTATCGAAAAAGTCATTTGGATCGATATGTTGATACCAACTTATGATGAGGTTGTTTTTATAGAAAATACGTTTAATATAAAATTTCCAACGAAACAAGAGACCGAAGAAATTGAGATTAGTTCGCGTTATTGGGAAGAGAGTGATCGTATTGAAATTAATAGCTATTTTTTGGTTACAAAACTAGAAAGTTCTCACAATGAAACTGTATCATTTATTTTGTATAATAATTTATTGATATCGATTCGTTATACCTCATTGTATACTTTTGATGAGTTCAATCGAAAATTTTTTGCGACACCGAAGCAGTTTGAGACAGGGTATGATATTTTTTGTCAAATTTTGGATATTCGGATTGATGCCGATGCGGATATTATTGAAAAACTTTCTAAAGATATTACTCGTGTACGAAAACATGTTCTAACTGATTACACAAATGAAGATGAAGAGATTTTGGAGCGAATTTCATCTTTGGAAGATTTGAATATGCAGCTTCGTGAAAATTTGAATGATAAACAACGTATTTTGAGTGCTTTTTTAAAGTCAAACAAATATAAACATTCGTTGAAACATGATGTCACCGTTATGCTTAAAGATATTAAATCGTTGATCGATTATACAGACTTTAATTTTGAACGACTTGATTACCTTCAAAATATTTTCGTTGGCGTATTGAGCATTGAGCAAAATAAAGTTATCAAAATGTTTACGATTGTGAATGTTGTTTTTCTCCCACCGACCTTAATTGCGAGTATATATGGGATGAACTTTGATCTTCTCCCTGAATTGCATTGGAAATACGGCTATTTACTTTCAGTTTGCATGATGATTATTTCATCAATATTGCCGGTTTATATCTTCAAACGAAAAGGGTGGATTTAAGTATCATATTGATTATGGTATGATGCTTTATTACCATTTATAAAAAGGAAAAAGAATTGGACAGGCGGATACGCTACTTTATTGAAGACTATTGGGATATCTTTATTGGTATTGCTTTTATTGCTCTTGCTTTTATCTTTCATACTCAGCATGATTCTTTGATGGCTACGCTTTTCGCTGCTATTGGTATTGCTGCACTCTCTCTTACTGTTGCTGAAGTAGCTGATATCCTTTCAGAACGGCTTCAAGAGCCTTATGGCAGTTTTGTTCTCACCTTTAGTGCTGTAGCGGTTGAAATCATTCTTCTTTATGTTATTTTACTTGAGGTCAAACATTCTCCTGAAGTGTTAGAAACGGTCAAAGGAGGAATTATTTCTGCGGTAATCGTTGATTTAAATGTACTACTTGGGCTTGCCGTCTTTTTGGGGGGGCTTGCATTTACACAACAGCAGCATAACAAAGAAACATCGAGTGCTTACAGTACTGTTTTATTTGTTGCTTCCAGTGCTCTTTTGGTTCCAGGGCTCCTTAGCCATACCGAACATGGGAGTGAATCATTAACCCATGTAAGCCATTTAATAGCCGGTGTATTACTTCTTTTCTATATCATTATTTTTATTTTTCAAACCCGTACCCATACCCATTTTTTTAAAGCAACGGCACGTAGCCGCTTTTTTCGTTTGAAACGAAAACTTCAAGAAGAAGAGGGCGAGATTGATGAAAATGAATCAAGTGATTATATTTTTGAACATCTGAGTACAGCTGTTAATTTTTTTGCGATTTTCTTTTTTATCGCAATTATTGCTTTTGGAGCAGAAATTTTTGCAGGTGAAGGGGTAGGACTTGCAAAAGAGTATGGTATTTCTGCAGGATTGGCCGGATTGGTCATTGCAATCATTAGTGTCTCTCCTGAAATATTTACAGCCGTTCGCGCTGCACGAAACGATCAGATTCAGCGGGTTGTTAATATAGCAATGGGGGCATCAACGGTATCGATTATCCTGACGGTTCCAATTCTGATGATGTTGGCATATATGTCAGGGATCAATCTGACCCTTGATTTTAATCCGCTTCAAATCGGTGCATTGCTGTTGACGATCTTGTTGGTATGGAAGACGACCGATGAGGGGGAGACTAACTATTTCGAGGGGGCGTCGCACATGATGTTCTTTTTGAGCTACGCCATTATTGCCGCGTATTACTGATGATTATCCTTTTTTCACCGAGTGAAGGAAAACAGGAGGGGGGAACACTCCCTCCACTCAATCAACAAAACCTTATTTTCCCCGATCTTTACCCCAAACGTCTTGAGGTGATCGAACACTATCAATCATTGACGCAACAAGGCTCTGATGAGGAGCTGTATGACCTTTTCGGGATAAAAGATCCCAAAGAGTACGGTCGCTATAAACAGAGCTTTACGACAGCACCTACTATGAAAGCCATTGAACGATACGATGGAGTTGCGTATGACTATCTTGCTTATCCTCAACTCTCCTTTGAATCTCAACATTATATTGATAACAACACCATTATTTTTTCAAACCTTTTTGGACCAATTAGTGCAGGGAATCATATCCCGGATTACAAACTGAAACAAGGATCATCCATAGGTTCTTTTATTCCCGAAAAACATTACAAAAAGTACTTCAGTGGTGCTTTGGATGAGATGATCGGTGATCAAGAGGTATTGGATTTACGTGCAAGTTTTTATGATAAGTTTTACACACCTCGAAATCAGAGCGTAACATTGAAATTTCTCAAAGAGGGAAAAGTCGTGAGTCATTGGGCAAAAGCGTATCGAGGAATTGTATTACGTGAAGCGGCGAAGGAAAAAATTGCGTCGATTCAAGAGTTGTTGGCAATGAATATTGAGGGCTTAGTTGTACGTGAAATTATAAAGACGAAAAAGAAAAAAGAGGTTATTTATTCGATTGTTTGATTTTCTTTCAAATAGCCTTGACATTTTAGAAAAGAGTGTATATAATTTCGGCTCCATTTCACCAGTGCCGGCATAGCTCAGTTGGCTAGAGCAATTGATTTGTAATCAATAGGCCCGGGGTTCAAATCCTCGTGCCGGCACCATTAAATGAAATTGGAATGCATTACATTTATCAGTGTTAGACCAGATTATGGCCGTGGTGAGATACTCAAGTGGCCAACGAGGGCAGACTGTAAATCTGCTGATTTTTATCTTCGAAGGTTCGAATCCTTCTCTCACCACCATCTGCGGGAATAGCTCAGTTGGCTAGAGCGTCAGCCTTCCAAGCTGAATGTCGCGAGTTCGAGTCTCGTTTCCCGCTCCACTGGGAGCTGAAGTATACAATTCATTATAATTACTACTTCATCATTACCTTAAGACCGTAAAATAGTTTTTAAGCTTCCAAATACATTTTATCATTGTTTTATGCTCACGTGGCTCAGGGGTAGAGCACTTCCTTGGTAAGGAAGAGGTCGGCGGTTCAAATCCGCTCGTGAGCTCCAGTAATAATATTGTAATTTTTTGAAAGCTTGAAAGCTATTTCAGCTGTTTTTTGGTATAATTCCAAATTCATTTATACACATCGTCGGAGGACACTATGGCAAAAGAGAAATTTGAACGTACAAAACCACATTGTAACATTGGTACAATCGGTCACGTCGACCACGGTAAAACTACGTTAACTGCAGCAATTACAGCGGTACTTGCAGTAACAAACGGCGCAAAAATGATGGATTACGATGCAATCGATAATGCACCAGAAGAGCGTGAGCGCGGTATTACAATCGCTACTTCACACGTTGAGTATGAAACAAACAACCGTCACTATGCACACGTTGACTGTCCTGGGCATGCTGACTATGTTAAAAACATGATTACCGGTGCGGCTCAAATGGACGGAGCTATTCTTGTTGTTTCTGCAGCGGATGGTCCAATGCCACAAACACGTGAGCACATCCTTCTTTCTAAGCAAGTCGGTGTTCCATACATCGTTGTTTTCATGAACAAAGAAGATATGGTTGATGACGAAGAACTTCTTGAACTTGTAGAGATGGAAATTCGTGAACTTCTTGATATGTACGATTTCCCAGGTGATGATACCCCTATCGTTGCTGGTTCAGCTCTTCGTGCACTTGAAGAAGCAAAAACTGGTACTCTTGGTGAGTGGTCAGCAAAAATTCAAAAGCTTATGGCTGAAGTTGATGCTTATATCCCACAACCAATGCGTGAAACAGACAAAGATTTCTTGATGCCAGTAGAGGACGTATTCTCTATCTCTGGTCGTGGAACGGTTGTTACCGGTCGTATCGAGCGTGGTACAATCAAAATCGGTGAAACTATCGAAATCGTTGGTATCCGTGACACTCAAACAACAACCGTAACTGGTGTTGAGATGTTCCGTAAAGAGATGGACATGGGTGAAGCGGGTGACAACTGTGGTCTTCTTCTCCGTGGTACTAAGAAAGAAGATGTTGAGCGTGGACAAGTTCTTTGTAAACCTAAATCAATCACTCCTCACACAAAATTTGAGGCTGAGATTTACGTATTGAGCAAAGAAGAGGGTGGACGTCATACTCCATTCTTCAACGGTTACCGTCCACAATTCTACGTTCGTACAACTGACTGTACAGGTGCTATCACCTTACAAGAAGGTACTGAAATGGTTATGCCTGGTGATAACGTGAAAATCAATGCTGAATTGATTCACCCAATCGCTATGGAAGAGGGTACTCGTTTTGCTATCCGTGAAGGTGGACGTACTGTAGGCGCTGGGGTTGTTTCTAAAATCCTTGCATAATTTTCCCCAACCCTTGCGGTTGGAATCATAAGGTTAAACATGCGTGAAAATATCCATTTAGCGTGTGAAAAGTGTACTCGTCGTAACTATCACACTACTAAAAACAAAAAAACTCATACTGAAAAATTTTCAGTACGTAAGTTTTGTAAATTTTGTCGTGAGCACACGATTCATAAAGAAGCAAAACTTTAAGTTGTATCCCCTCGGGGATTCTTAATTATACATAGGTCAGTAGTTCCAATGGTAGAGCGCCGGATTCCAAATCCGATTGTTGGGGGTTCGAATCCCTCCTGGCCTGCCACTCATTTTCTACCAATGATGCTTGAGAGCTTTATTTGTTGGAAATGTCCTGAGGATAGAATAAATGAAAAATACATTAAGTCAAACTATTCATAATGCGAAAATGGAACTTGCAAAAGTTATTTTCCCAACCAAGCCACAAGTTAAGCAAGCTTTTATTG
>NZ_JBAQPS010000290.1:0-6961 GCF_049305995.1 Sulfuricurvum sp. | reverse complement strand
GTATAGGGGAGAAATACCCCCAATCTCTGAATATGGGGGGCAATCTGAGGGGATAGGTTCGTCTCTGATTGTGCATCAACGATCACGATAGGCTTGATGGAACCCGTGATATGGTTTCTTTCCACCTCATTAATCAATACATACGTTTCGAGTTGTTCGAGTGAACCGAACATCACCGCAAGGGGTTTGGCTTTACGGTGTTTACGCAGTCGCAATTCTCCCACGGCGGCATCCGAAGTGGCATCGCACATCAGATGAAATCCCCCCAATCCTTTGAGGGCGATAATTTTTCCCGCTTTGAGCATAGAGATGGCAAGCGCAATCGGATCTCCCGCGATCTCATTTCCTCTATTATCAAGGAATGTCAATTTTGGACCACAGTTTGGACAAGAAATCGGTTCGGCATGATAACGGCGAGAAGTTGGGTTGTTGTATTCCTCTAAACACTCCGAACACATCGTAAAATGTTTCATCGAGGTGCGGACACGATCATAGGGAGGGGTTTGAATGATAGTATAGCGAGGGCCGCAATCGGTGCAGTTGATAAACGGATACTGGAAACGGCGATTGTGCAAATCATCCATTTCGGCTTGACAGGCGGAACACAAAGCAGTGTCGAGAGGAATAGCAACCGATCCAAATCCCAAAGTACTCTCACGAATCTCAAAACCGTTGAACGACGCAAATTCACACGCTTTAATCTCCATCGAATCGATACGGGCACGTTCAGGGAGGTTTTCACTCAACGCTTTTATAAACGACTCACACTGCTCGCCATGTGCTTCGATCACGACCCCCTCTGGAGTATTGCAGACAAATCCGACAATAGCGTAACGGGTTGCTTCACGATAGACAAACGGACGGAATCCAACCCCTTGAACAACTCCTCGAAGGATGATTTGTATATCATTTTGTGGTTGTGACACTCATCCTCCTGATAGTTACTCGCTTATTTTCTACTTTTTGCTTCTTTGATCATATCGTTAAGTATTCCAAATAAAATAGTACTTTGTCGTTCAGTTTCCGCAAATGCGCTTGAAAGTTCTTCACGACGTTCAACGCAATTATCTCTCTTAACACATTCCAATGCCCCAAGAACATGTTCGTGTACTTTTTTATGCGGTTCTTCGAGTCTGCGATAAGCTTCAGTATGTCCGAATGCTGTTTTACCATCCCCATGCTCATACCACTTACCGAGTCTGCATCCGTGATGATCTCCAAATTGTGCTTTTAGCTCATTATCGAAAATCGAACCATACGCATTGAGTTTGAACACCAAATGATCAAGTTTCGCCAATATACCAAAAATTTCATACGAAATAAACTCATTATCTCGTTTAATAATTTCAGATTTATCAATCAATTCACCCAATGACTGAGTAAAATCATCAAGCTTACGTGTTGAATCAGCAGCATATTCTTCTGTCGTTTCACTGCTTTCTACCATCGAACCGGCGCTTTGTTTGAGCATATTGATCGTCATTTCTACTTCAGAAGTCGCTTTTTGGGTGCGTTCAGCCAGTTTTCGAACCTCATCGGCAACGACAGCAAATCCTCGTCCATGTTCACCGGCTCGTGCAGCTTCGATCGCCGCATTCAGAGCTAAAAGATTGGTTTGATCGGATATATCTTTAATTAACGCGATAATCTGTGATATGTCGCTGATATTTTTTTGAAGTTGTTGTGCATTTTCACGATTTTCATTAATCATCTCTGCAATATGATTGATTGAATCAATAATACTACCAGTACTCTCTCTCACTTCTAACACAACTTCAGAGGTTGATACATTAAGTGCATTGACATCTGCCAAACTCGCTACGGCTTGCTGAGCAGAGTCTTGTAAATCTTTGGCTCCACTCACCGCACCACCCGTCATATGACCAGAAAGGGTAATCATCATCTCGGAGTGAACTAAACTTTTGTTCGCTTTTTCATTGGCATAATGTGCATTAGTAGCATCTCTTTGCGCGTCTTCAGCGATATTTGCCATTTTGTCTAAAAATCGGTTAAAAGAGTGGGCGACTTCTGCAATCTCATCTTGCCCGTCAAAATCAATACGACGTGTAAGATCTGCTTCACCGCTAGAAAGAGCATCTGCAACCTTTTTAAATTCTCCCAAACGAGAGCTGATACGACGTGTTGTGAGAAAAAATAGGACAAAAGCAATAAAAAACCCCCCTATTGCAGCAAATGCCATCTTAACATGACCTGAACTCACCAGTTCATCAGCAGTAGCTTCGTGTGTTTGTGCTTGTTTTATTGCCTCTTTTACAATCGGATCAATCGTGTCATAATGGCTTTGAAACACTTTTTCGAGTTTACCATGAGCCAAAATACGAGCTTCATCAATTCGACCTGCTTCAATCAATGGGATCAATTCATCCTTCACCATGGCAAAATATCCCTCTGCCGTTGTTTTAGCATCCCCATTGATCATTGCTTTGAGTTTTGGATCTAAATCACTTTTTTCCCAATACACTTGACGTTCTTGAAACTCTTTTTCCAAAATACTCAATCGATCCATAAAGCGGTCAAATTCTTTAGGATCTTCAACTATTTCCAAACTCGCCAAACGAGCTTCAATAATATACTCTGGCGGTGGCAAAACATCGGCAATCAAATCTTTTGAATTCACAATATGGTTATAAGCATCCCCTTTTATTCGAACTGATTCAGTTGTGGAATACGATATAAAACTAACAATTACAAGAACTAAAAGAGTCAGCCCAGCTGTCACCATCAATCGTGCATGTATGGTCATCTAATAATCTCCTTATATGGCATAAAAAATATTATAGCTTTTTTTTAGACAGAGTGGATGCTTATTTTTTCATCAAAGAAAAACTCCGCCGACAACGCAATTTTCCTTCCCAATCGGATAACTCGTATTCATTAACACAGGAGTTGCCTTCAAATTTCTCTGTAGACGGCTAAAGAGCGACTGTCCGGCAAAATAGGTGCCGCATAGGACAATATCGGTCGCTTTGGTTTTCCCTTTTATCTCGGTGAGTAGTTCACTAAAATAGTCTCCGAAAGATTCAAAGATAGAATAGCTTAAATAGAGAGAGCCGACACCCGCGAGGCGGTAACTAATGATACTCGCCAAAAAGGCTACATGGTTGAAGCGGTTATCCTCCACCTTGGTATCGATCTGGAGTCCCCCTTTGCCGATGAACTTCAGCGCCTCTTTTACAACCCCCTCGAAACTCTCCTCTTCGAGCCCCAAAATCATCGCTGTCGCTTCAAAAAGATTCACATTGCTATTTTCGATTCTCACCAAAATTTCATGCAACTGCGGATGGTTTTTTTCGACACTCTCGATAAGCCGATCCGACCCCTCGCGTAATCCTCGAATCGCTTCGATGATACCGCTCCCGCTGAAGTGTTTCGGCGGAACGACCCGAATCACTTTTTTGCCGTCATAATAGAGAAACGACGGTTCTCCTTCGAAATAAGCACCCACGACTTTGGTTCCAAATTTGTTATGCTCGGCGATCACCGACATAAACGAAGCTTCATCGGCACTTATCGGATGGAAGTTAGCCGATTCTACGGCAGGTGTTTCAGAATCCAATTGATTGACTTTCAGCGTTGATGCACTCTCAAAGCGACCGATTTGATCGAACAATACCCCCCGTTCATCTTTGATCCCGACAAGACCATGCGCGATGCTGAGGGTATCAGCTCCATACGCTAAACGAGACGGAAACGAAACCCGCTCCCCCGAAGCGATAAATTTAATATCCTTGTTGATAAACAATCGCATATCGCTTTGAGTGTTGATCTCCAGATCAAAATCCATTACGAAATCAGCTTCGCACGGATGTTCTAGCGATTGATACGTAATAGTATCGATCCCTAAAAGTGTCAACTCTTTAGCGAGAAGGATAGAGAAACCCTCATCAGGGTATTTTACATCAACCGATGTTCCGAATGTCTCGCGAAGAGCTTCATCTTTGAGTGCTACGTGTAAAATCGGTCGTTCGATACTGAGTAATGCGTTAAACTCATCATTGATGAGAGAGCAATAGTCGGTGATTTTCATCGCATTAGAGAGCATCAACACAGAGCCTTGAGGAAGCTTATCACGACGTTTAAACAACCGATACCCCATCGTTGTTTTCATGAGCAGTGTTTTGCCATCACGCAACGCCTTAGCAGATACCTCAAACAACGTTCTAAAACTCCCCGCATCGTTCGCATAGCGTTCTTTATCTTTGTGGATCAGTTTGACAGGGATGCCGCACTCATGGCAGGAATTCAAAATTTGTTTCTCGCGACGCCCGAGAGTTTTGCCCTCATCATCACATGTCGGACACGGTTTTACATATTTCAATGCGCTGTTTTCACGCACATAGGGATAATGCTCAAAAAATGCGTATTGCCCGCCGCAATGGGTACATTGGGTAAAAGGGTAATAGTACCGTTTTGAGGAGGGATCGAACATCTCTTTTTGACACGAGGGGCATAATCCGAGTGACACCGGATACTCCATCTCGAAATCAGGTACCCGTTCAGGTTCACCTTCTAACTCATAATGCGCAGATGTACTCATAAAACACGAAGCGGGCAGAGTGGAAGCAATATGCTCCAAACACCCTTGTAATTTCTCATCACTCTCATCAAACGCACAGATAATTTTGTTTTTTTGCTGATGAACAATCGCTTTGATCCCAAAACTTCGGATGATCGAAATAAGATAATTTTTAATCGTGGGTTGTGTAAATGAGGTCATCACCTCTAATGCGAATGCCATAGCCGTCCTTTGCTCTCTTTACTCACCCTCTCAAAAGAGAGTGAACAGAAAGAGTCACGGACAAATGTCCGTGAACTTTTATTCTTTAACGAATTTCGTTCCGCCGATAACGATAGCGATATCTGCCTCTTTCCAGAAAATAGTTCTCCAGATTTGGTAATAGATATGAAATACTACCCAACAAATAATCAACCACATTGTCGTATGATGTGCGATGCGAACATCCATCAAGGTTCCGCCCGTAACCGGAATCGTCCAGTCAGTAACCAGATGAAGCATCCACGGCCACCACGCTCCGATAGAGCTGATTCCTGAACCCAATCCATGTACATACAACTGTAGCCCCGTGAAAAGCATCCAGATGAGTAGTATATGAAAAATCGTAAAATAGACGGTATTGAAACTGTCCGCATGGGAAGAATCAAACTCTTTTTTACGATTGAGTGTCAATAGATTAACCAAGACCGCTTTAAACTCGCTAACATTTTGAGCGTTTGGAATCAATTTTTTGTACGGTTTCTCAAAACGGCTGAAAAAGTATAAATACGCGATAATGACTGACGTAACATCAAAAATAATCGCAATAATAAAGTGCCCGTAACGATTCCATGCCATCACGTATTTATCGACAGCACCATCAGCGATGAACGTCTGATAGTACGGATGACCGATGTAAAGCCCTGTTACGACGGCACCAATCATACAAATCGCATTCACCCAATGGATGATGCGCATTGCGGGTGTCATCCTTTTAACTTGTTTATAGCCCATAACATTTTCTCCTTCTCCCGTATCCGGATGATACGGGAAGCTTTAGGGGGTTGTAGGGACATTTGTCCCTGCCACTTTATGGGCTTTGCCCAGAAAGCGTGTAACATCAAATTAAATACTGCAAGAGGTATCTACTTTGTAAACAGCAAGCTCTTTACCTTTGGTATCGACAACGTGAACCGCACAAGCGATACAAGGGTCAAAACTGTGGATGGTACGGATAATCTCCAATGGTTGTTCAGGGTTGGCTACTTTCGTCCCGATCAAACTCGCTTCATACGCACCCAGACGATTTTTGTGATCGCGAGGAGCCGCATTCCATGTCGATGGAACGATAGCTTGATAATTCGCTACTTTCCCCTCTTCGATACGTACCCAGTGACCAAGTGCTCCACGAGGAGCTTCCGCCATACCGCGACCTTTAGCACTTACGCTGACCGCATCGAAATCAAACTCAGTCCATGTGCTTTTATCACCTGATAGAACGTTTTTAGTAAGTTCATCAATCCACTCGACCATCACATCTGCCATGAGTTCCGTCTCAACGGCGCGAGCCGCAGTACGTCCAACGGTACTAAAGAGGACTGTAACCGGAAGATTACCCCGTGTGAGGAAGTTAGTAACGTATTTGGTAATACGCTCATCTTTGCTAGCGACACCGATAACCATACGTGCCAACGGTCCTACTTCGACGCGAGCATCGTTATAGATCGGTGATTTGATCCAGCTGTATTTCTCTTTGGTTTTGAGATAAGCATCTCCGTTCTCACGACGATCCAATCCGGTATATTCAGGGATCGTTTGCCCATCATACGGGTGGAGAGGTTTGTCCCCTTTGTACCATGAGTGGGTCACGTCTTCCATAATTTTTTCTTCATCTAACGGAAGGACTTTAGAGATGTCTCCACCCATCACAACCCCTTTAGGGAAGAGAAGTGCTGATTTATAGAATCCTGTATCATCAAGACGGAAATCCCCATAACTCATAAAGTTGAGCAATCCGCCGCCGGTTCCACCGACCCCTTTCCCCCCCATCAACTCACTAAAGGTTGCTTTAGAGTCTGTTGCTTCACCTGCATACATGGTTCCCGCCATGTAAACGTCCGGCAAATAGGCTTCTTTGACAAATTTAGTCCCTTGAAGAAGGAGCGATTTGAAAAGAGCCAAACGTGCAGGGTTTTGAATATCTTGAACACAGGTTACCCCACCGACAACGATAGATTGTGGATGCGGGTTTTTACCCCCGAAGATCGCCTGCATTTTTGCCATATCGCGTTGAACGTCAAGTGCCAACAAATAGTGGGCAACCCCGATAAGGTTTTGTTCCGGAGTGAGTTTATAGTGAGGATTACCCCAGTAACCGTTTCCGAAAATCCCCAAACGACCTTGTTTGACAAATTTTGCAACACGCTCTTGGATCGCTTTAAATTC
>NZ_JBAQPS010000289.1:0-9235 GCF_049305995.1 Sulfuricurvum sp. | reverse complement strand
TAAATTCGTTTAATTTTTCGGTGAAGCACATCATCCGTAATTTCTGAGAGGCGCATCGCCGAATACATCTCCAGCATCTCTTGACGCCATACATCCCATTGGGCATGGAGAGCGCATGGTTTTTCCGCTTCACAATCTCCGATACCCAGTACACACACATCAAAAAAGGTGGTTCCATCAACTGCTTCGATGATTGAGAGGAGGGTGATATCAGACGCCTTGCGAGAGAGGGTAACTCCCCCCGCCGCACCGCGCTGAGAGATGAGGATTCCCGCATGTACCAGTTTTTGGAGTGATTTCGCCATAAAATGAAAAGGGAGTTCCAGTGCTTCACTGATTTCTTGAATGCGATGAAACTCTCCGATGGGTTTGGTAGAGAGCCATACTGCGGCACGAATCGTATCTTGACAAGCGGAAGAGAGCATTAAAAACCTTTATTTAGTGACATAGAGATAAAACGTGATAATTTCTAATAGTAATAACATTATAAACGCTGTTTTATAAAAGGTAACAGGGGAACGTTCGATCAATGGCGTTGAGGCACAAAAATAGGGTTTTACTTTTTCAGGATCTTTGAGATCGTAGAAAAATTCGGAGTAATGGCGGTAACGTTGATCGAGTGAGATGGCGATGGAGCGCATAATGACCGAATCGAGCCAGAGGGGGATATTTTTATTGAAATTTATTGGGCGTTTGGGTGATTTAAAGGTTGGGGTTTGAAACGGTTCAATCTCTCCATAAGGAAATTTTCCGGTAAGTGCCCAATAAAGGGTGACCCCGATCGAAAAAATCTCGGTGGATTCGTTGATAACACTCTCACTAAATCGCTCGGGTGCGAGATAGGTTGGGGTTCCGGCGCGGGAATTGGATGAGAAAATCTCGACGATGGAGCCAAAATCGACCATTTTGAAATCAACTCCTGCTTCGCCGTCCCGCTGGTAAACGAGGATATTCTCAGGCTTTATGTCTCCATGAACGAGGCCAAGATGGAGCAGATGGACCTCGGAACGGTGGAGAAATTTGCCCAAAGCGATGGCGTTGTCTATCGAGAGCGGGCGGTTTTTGAGATACTCCAACAGATTTACCCCTTCCACCAGTTCCATCAGGTAGTAACGCATACTACGATTTTCCGGTACCCACGCATGACCGAATGCCTTGTGGGTTATCTGTTTGGCATACCATGCTTCACGGACAAAGGCATCAAGGGCTTCGTCATCATCCGCTTTGAGCGGAAATTTCATAATATACACGTTTGCATCTTTGATGACTTTCCAAATACGTTTGTGCTCCATCATAGGAGAGAGTAGGATATAGCCGTCGATAATTTGCCCTTCACTCAATGTTTCGGGGATGATGAGTGGGGCATGCTTGATCGCATAAAGTGGATCGAGGGATTCGACACGAAAAATCTGAAGGCTCATATCATCCCGATTTTTGGGATCACAGGTTTGAGATGCACTGTGAATGATAGTCGAGGCACCTAACCCTTTTTGGATCATATCGGCAAAGATTTTTTCCTCTAAGAGATTGTAAACTCCGTCACTGCATAATATAAGGGTATCACCAACACCAATAGGTGTTGAGAGGATAGTTAGGTCGATATTTTCACTCAAACCGCACGCGGAAGTCAAAACATGGGACATGTACTCATCATCCATCGTATGATCGACGCTGAGGCGTAGAAGTTCTCCATTTGCTTTGAGCAAATAGATACGTGAATCGCCGAGATTGAGAGTGTAGAGATTTTCTCCCTCGATTACCGCGAGACAGAGTGTCGTAAGAAGTTCGATCTTCCCGTACTGGGTCATCGACTCTTTAAAGAGGAGAGAATTGATATGACGGGTAAAAACTTCCATCGTTTTAGGGATATCCCAAGCACGAGGGCGGTTTTTGAACTGATCGATGAAAAACTTTACGCTCTGTCTCGCTGCCGTACCGCCGCGTGCCGCACTTCCGACTCCATCACACAAGACACTTACCAGCAGAGCGTTATCGATGATAGTATAGGCACAGGCATCATCGCCAGTGGTAGCGTCTTTGGAGAGGATGAATTCGGACGATTGGAGTGTGAGCATTGACAAACCTTACAGTAAGAGAGTGGATCCCGTATCAAGTACGGGATGACGGGATTATATACGTGCCCCTGAAACAGCACCCCATGTTGTACGCCAGCGTGTTTTGACCAGACTGATCCCACTGATAGCAATCATCGTCATGACTGCAAAGATGACAAATCCGGCAGTGTAGCCATCAAATGCTCCCTGTGACCATCCGAATGTTTTGATAAGAGCTGTTCCGCCCAATCCACCAGCCATACCGATAAGTCCGGTCATAACACCGATGTCTTTACCAAAACGCTGCGGTACGAGTTGGAACACCGAACCGTTTGCCATTCCCAGATTCGCCATGATCAAAAACATCACGACAATAGCTGCCCAAAATGGCAATGCGACAAACGCACTGATGAGGGCAAGAACTATAATACTGCCATAAAAGACATAAAGCGATTTAATCCCTCCCATTTTATCGGCGACGGCTCCACCTACCGGACGAAGCAACGCACCGGCAAAGATACAGAGCGCACCGAAATATCCGGCGATAACTTTGACATTGCTCTCATCCATGACATTTAGACCAAAGGCTGACATGTCAGCTTGGTAGGTGTTCATCAAATAGACTTTCATGTAGTTCGCAAATCCGATAAATCCGCCGAATGAGACGGCATAAAAGAGGTTAAACCACCATGTATCCCGATCCCGCATCAGCTTCATATAATCGCCGAGTTTTTTCGGGTTGGCTTTATAAACCGATGAAGGGGCATCTTTTGCCATAAACATATAGGCGATCAGAACGATAAAGGACAATACCCCGCCGACGAGAAAAACCGAAGGCCATCCCCAAATCTCGGCAATCTTAGGGGCGAACAAAAAGTCGATGACCACACCGATATTACCGGCACCCGCGATACCTAAAACTGTCCCTTGCAGACGCGGCGGATACCATTGACCCGCTTGAGGCAGTGCGACGGCGAACGATGCACCCGCAAATCCCAGACCCAGTGCAACCCACAACAACTGATCGTACGTAATTGACCCAGCAGCTGCGTATCCATAAAACAGTGTTGCGATAACAATCACCTGAGAAACCAATGCCGTCTTTTTCGGTCCGAATTTATCAACGAAAATTCCCAGTACAAGGCGTAAAATTGCCCCCGCAAGAACGGGAACGGCGAGGAGTGTTGCCATCTGATCATCATTCATCGTAAAACCGCGTGAGGTTAGAGACTCATTGATCTCGGTAGCCAAAGGCCCCAGCATCGTCCACATCATAAAACTAAAATCGAAATACAAAAAGGCGGCAAACAGCGTCGGCCAATGCCCCTCTTTTTTTAAATCACCGAATTTCATCTCGTCTCCTAATTAGGATTTTTTTATCTGAAATAATTGTAGTTTAATAATTGAAGAAAAAAAGCATATTAATGATTAAAATTTAAGCATATGCGTGAAAGTAGTTGTGTTGCACTTGATTGTTGTATGGGCACATCTAATAGGGGCGTATAACGAAGAAAACCTCTTCAAACTTCCTAGATTAGGACTTTTGAAGAGGTTATGGTGGCCAATCTCGGAATCGAACCAAGGACACAATGATTTTCAGTCATTTGCTCTACCGACTGAGCTAATTGGCCACGTTTGTGAGGGTGAAATTATAGCTATGTAAGCTTAAAAATAAGCTTAAATCTATAATAAGTCTATTTTGTGGCTTTTGCAAGTTCTCTAAATAAGTTTCCACGTTGTGCATAGGAGGTAAATTGATCTAAACTAGCTGCTGCTGGAGAGAGCATTGCAATGGTATGCCGAGTATGCTTTTTACTGATTTGATCAACTGCTATATCGATTGTATGGCAAAGAGAACAAGGAATATTATGCTGATTACAGAGAGCTTCTAATCGTAATGCATTACTTCCAATCGCATAAACATTTACATCATACTTTTTTAAAGGGGTAAAAAGCTCTTCTAATGCTACCCCTTTATCATCGCCTCCGAGTATTAAAAGGATTGGATAATCTCGGTATGTTCGAAGTGCTGCCAGTGTAGCATCAATATTAGTGGCTTTGGAATCATTGATCCAAAGACGGTTGCGAGAGTCACGAAACTCTTCTTGGCGGTGAGGATCAAGGATAAAGGCATTGATACGATCGTAATCGCAGCGATCATAGAGAATTTTATCAATTCCCATAGCAATCATTGCATCCATCAAAAATGCCCCTTTAAATTTAATTTTTGACGGGTCAAAGCCAAAATAAGCAGCTAAATCTTTTTCATCTTCATAAATAATTTTGAAACCGTTGGTCGGAGTATCGGCAAACATTTTAGGCAAGATGATTACTTCTCCTTCTTTCATCATACTAAGTGGTTTAAGTTTTGCGTCATAGTAGGCCTGCATACTCCCATGCCAACTGACATGATCGGGTGTAACGGGAAGGAGAGCATAGATATTGGGACGTGCTGTATGGTTATAGTGCATACTAAATGAACTGGTTTCTAAAATCCATATAGGAGCTTCAGTGGACATGTTTGCAAGAGGAGTCCCAATATTCCCGCCGCTGATAGCTTTTTTATCACTAAGAAGATGCTCTATCATTTGGGTTGTGGTAGTTTTTCCGTTGGTTCCGCTGATCCAGATCGAAAAAAGCATCTTATCAGCAAAAAAATCGTACTCACTGATGAGATGTTGTGATTGCTGAATCAAGATATGGGAAGGAGGAAAACCGGGTGAGGGAATTTCGTGAGTAAAAAGACGAGTATCAAATTCATCGATCGGTTTGAGAAAATTTCCCTCTTCATCAATCGAAGGGAGAGTGAATTTATCATCGAAAAAAGTACACGGACCGAAACGTTTGGCGATGGCACGGGTTGTTTTTCCGTATCCGAAACAGGCGATATTTTGATTTTTCATTAGCGAATCTTTAAAGTAATTAGGGCGAATATGTTGGAAAGTAGCGAGATGATCCAAAATCGGACAATAATTTTATTTTCTGCCCATTGTTTCATTTCAAAATGGTGGTGGATAGGTGCCATCAAAAAGACCCTTTTTTTACGGAGTTTGTAGCTTCCTACTTGCAAAATGACTGAGACGGTTTCAATGACGAAAATAAGACCGATAAGGATGAGAAGAATTTCACTTTTACCGATGATCGCCATATACGCGATAAACGCTCCGAGGGTAAGTGAGCCGCTATCTCCCATAAATACCTGTGCCGGATGACAGTTAAACCATAAAAAGCCCAAAAGTGAACCGATCAGTGCTGCTGCGATGATGACTACTTCTCCGGCAGGAATTTTTGGCATCAAAAGGTAGTGTGACAAGGCAGCGTTTCCGACGATATAGACGATAACACTCAGAGAAAGGAGGGCAAAAATTGAGGGGACAGTGGCTAAACCGTCAAGCCCATCGGTCAGATTGACAGCATTGGACGTAGCAATGATAACTAATACCCAAAAAGCAACACTCCACCATCCCATGTCAAAAAGGCTCAATTTAACAAACGGAACATAAAAGCCGGTATCGAGTTTGGCGTAGTAAATCAAAAAAATTCCGATGGCGAGACCAAAAAGAATTTGTAAAATTAATTTGGCTCGTGCAGAGAGACCAGCAAGATTGTGACCACCGCGAATCTTTCCCCAATCATCGGTAAAACCGATATAGGCATAAAATATAAGGGTAAGGAGTGCTCCGATAACAAACGGGTTCATGACATTAACAGTAAAGAGAGAAGCAATAACTGTTGAAGTGATAAAAACAATCCCTCCCATGGTGGGAGTTTTAGCTTTTCCTTGATGCGCACTGACATATTCATTGATGGGTTGCACGCGAGAAGAACGCTGTGCCCAAGCAATAAAGCGAGGCATAAAAAAGAGGGTAAGGAGTAAACCGATGAAAAAAGCGACCCCCGCACGGACAGTAATGTATTGAAAAAGGTTGATCCCAAGGACCTGATGAAACCAATATAACATTTAATTAACTCTTTATGATTAAATTTCAAAAGCAATGCAAAAGTGACATTTTAATATAATCCTCCCAAAGTTTCATTAATTAAAGGAGCCAATTTGAAGAAAAAAACTGTTTTGGTCATTACTGACGGTATTGGTTACTCTCCTAAACGTGAATTTAATGCCTTTCATGCAGCAGTTAAGCCGATTTATGATTGGCTATTTCGCGAGGTTCCCCATTCTTTAATTGATACATTCGGCTTAAGTGTCGGTTTACCAGAAGGACAAATGGGGAATTCCGAGGTAGGGCATATGTCAATCGGAAGTGGTCGGGTACTATATCAGGATCTGGTTAAAATCTCTCTTTCTTTAGAAGAAAAAAACTTTGAAAAGAATAATACGTTTGTTTCATTGATGAAAACAAGTAAACGTTTGCATCTTATTACCCTTATGAGTGACGGAGGTGTTCATTCTCATATTGATCATTTGATGGGGGTAGTAGAGATTGCGCATGAAGCAGGAAAGGAAATATGGCTTCATTTGATTACCGATGGACGGGATGTTTCTCCGAAATCGGCAAAACTTTTTTTGCAAACAGTGAGTGCTCATGGCTATTCTAACGTAAAAATTGGCTCAATCGGAGGACGTTTTTTCGGGATGGATCGTGATAATCGCTGGGATAGAGTCCAAAAGGGTTACGACGCTATCGTGTGTGCTACCCCTAAAAGTGAACAAAGTGTCGCTGATTACATTGAAAATGCCTATGCTTCTGGTGAGACGGATGAGTTTATCACTCCGAGTGCTTTTGATGGATACGATGGGTTTAAAGAGGGGGATGCGGTTTTGATGCTCAATTTCCGAAGTGATCGTATGCGTGAGCTTACGACGGCGATCGGAGATAAAGAATTTAATGGATTTGAACGCGCATTTGTTCCAACCCATTTGGCGACGATAACGCAATACGATAAAAATTTCCCTTATCCGGTATTGTTTCCGAAAGATGCACCGACAAATACGTTGGCCGAAGTAATCTCTAACGCAGGACTTCGACAGCTTCATACGGCAGAGACGGAGAAATACGCCCATGTCACCTTTTTCTTTAACGGCGGTATTGAAGAGCCGTATGAAAATGAGACACGTGTGTTGATCCCTAGTCCGCAAGTCAAAACCTATGATATGCAGCCGCAAATGTCAGCACCCGAAGTGGGCAATGCGGTGCTCAAAGCGATGGATGAGGGGGTTGATTTTGTCGTGGTTAATTTCGCTAATGGCGATATGGTGGGACATACGGGCAATTTCGAAGCGGCGGTAAAAGCGGTTGAGGCGGTTGATCATGAACTGGGGAAAATCGTTGAAACTGCGAAAAAGAACGGTTATGCGATGGTGCTCACTTCCGATCACGGCAACTGCGAAGAGATGCGTGATGACGCGGGTAACACCCTCACGAACCACACTGTCGGAAAAGTATGGTGTTTTGTGATGGCAGAGGGAGTCGAAAAAGTTCATCCAGGGGCGCTGAATAATGTTGCACCGACGGTTTTAAAATTAATGGAACTCGATATACCATCTGAGATGGATGCACCATTAATATAAACACATTTATGAGCAAAGCCCATAAATGTGGCAAGGACAAATATGTCCTTTGCAATCCCCTAAAGCTACCCGTATCTTTCGGATACGGGAGATAAAATATGAAAAAATCTAAAGTTAAGGAAATAAATAAATGAAATTCACAGGCAAAAATGTATTGGTAACAGGTTCAAGCCGAGGAATCGGTGCGGAAGTAGCACGTGTATTGGCAGGATACGGTCTTAAAGTATGGATCAACTATCGAAGCGGTGCGGCAGCAGCAGATGCAGTTAAAGAAGCGATAGAAGCTGAAGGGGGTCAAGCGGCAGTGATCGGTTTCGACGTTTCGGATGAAGCGGCGTTTGTGGATGCGGTTAAAACGATCGTTGATGCGGACGGTGAACTCTCATATTTGGTCAACAATGCAGGGATCACTCTCGATAAATTGGCATTGCGTATGAAAGCGGAAGAGTTCGCAAGCGTCATCGATGCAAACCTGACTTCGGCGTTTATCGGATGCCGCGAAGCGATGAAAGCGATGCGTAAACAAAAATTCGGAAGCATTGTCAATATGGCTTCGATTGTTGGAGAAACCGGAAATGCGGGACAAACCAACTACGCAGCATCTAAAGGGGGGATGATCGCAATGACCAAAAGCTTTGCAATCGAAGCGGCAACCAGCGGTATCCGTTACAACTGTATCACTCCGGGTTTTATTGCGACTGATATGACGGATGAACTCAAAGAAGAGGTAAAGGCGGCATTTACTGCAAAAATCCCGATGGGACGTTTTGGAAATCCAAGTGAAGTAGCCGAAGCAACGGCATTCTTACTCAGTGACCACGCGAGCTATATCACTGGTGAGACCCTCAAAGTTAACGGCGGAATGTATATGTAATGTGCAATTTTGCCTCTTAAGGTAAATATGGTATAATTTGCCGATTTTATTCATAGGAACAGGAGCTATTATGGCACTTATCGACGATATTAAAGAAGTAGTGGTTGAGCAATTGAGCGTTAACCCGGACGAAGTTAAAGAGGATTCTAAATTCGTAGAAGATCTTGGCGCTGACAGCCTTGATGTTGTTGAATTAGTAATGGCTCTTGAAGAGAAATTCGATATCGAAATCCCTGATGACGAAGCAGAAAAAATCCAAACTGTTCAAGATGTCATCAACTACATCCAAAGCAAAAACTAAACCTATTATCGAGGTTTTACCTCGATAGTCTTAATCTAAACAATATGGTCTAAAAGTTTGGCTTAATGGAGCTAAAGTTTCAGACCATCCACCATCAGGAGAGAATGTGAAAAGAGTAGTAGTAACCGGAATGGGAATGATCAATGCTGTTGGTCATGACAAAGAGAGCTCATTCAAAGCAATTTGTGAAGGTGAATGTGGGATCGATATGATCACGATTTTTGATGCTTCAACACAAAGTGCGCAAATTGCCGGTGAGGTGAAAAACTTCGATCCTGAATCGGTTATGGATGCAAGAGAGGTTAAAAAAGCGGATCGTTTTATCCATCTTGGGATTAAAGCGGCACAAGAGGCGATGGAGGATGCTAATTTTCCTGAAGGATTTAACAAAGAGCGTTTCGGAATCGATGCGGCATCGGGGATTGGTGGACTCCCATCAATTGAGCGTAACTCGATTATCCTTGAGACTAAAGGAC